>NZ_PVWO01000326.1 GCF_003003845.1 Chamaesiphon polymorphus CCALA 037
AATACCTTGAGGTAGGTATTATCTCGTGGTTGTTTTGACTCACCTAGAGCATTACCACTGTACGCTTCGCAGCGCACTGACCCCACCTTGTGGAGTACCAGACTCAGTGGGATTTAATTTTCCATTGAGAACAAATCCAGCTTTTAACCATCCATTGATTAAGCCCCTTTTAGGAAAGTTACCTAATTGTTTGAGGATAGATTCATGGGCAATGTTATCGAAAAAGCCTTTAATATCAGCCTCTAGAATCCATTTATGTCCCCCAGTTTTTGGACTGGAGTTTAGTCTGTTAAAGTTTTGAACGATAGCATCCTGACAACTTCTACCCGGTCTGAACCCATAGGAATTAGGCTCAAATACGGCTTCCCATTCTGGTTCTAGTGAATTGGCTATTATGTTCTGTTCGATTCTGTCGCGAACGGTTGGGATTCCGAGCGGTCGTTTCTTACCGTTAGGTTTAGGAATCATTACCCGTTTGGTAGGGCGATGATTTCCACCTTTCCAGTTGTTTACCAGCTTCACTCTCTCTAATGGGGTATTGATAGTTTCATTATCAATTCCTGCCGTTTGTTTACCTTTATTGGTCTGAGTGATTTTCCGAACAGATAATAATAAGATTGAATAACTTCTTTGCATTAATTTTTGGAGGTTTCTCAACTTCCGCCAATTACCAAGTTTTCTCGCGAGAAAGATTCGTTGACGTAGATTCTTAACCGCTTTGTTAACTTTGCGCCAATTAATTTGGTTCCAGTTTTCTAGTGGTTTCTTTAGTCCGTTTGTTGTACTTAAATACGACATCTAACATGTCCTTAGATTAAGTTTCTTTGTTTAGTCTCTTTCTCATAAGACCCAGAAGAAGTCTGCTGTTCCTTTCGGTCACGGGCAAATTTAGAACCCGTATCCTATTCATTACGAATAGACGTTCGCTTTTTCTTCCATCCTTTACCCTCCAGAGAGTTCGGTATTCCTTGCGGTTTACTTACTTAGTAATTCGACCTTAACTAAGACTCTGTAGGGCTTATCCTGTTGTATCATTCCGTGTTTCGTCTTTCTTTTAGATACTGTCTTTTCTACGGTAGGGATTGTATTCACACGTATCAACAAACTGCCAATGTTGATACTACCTACTTACCTTTTGGTGAAGCCTATCAGCCTTATTTGGCTTCTTTATACATCTCGTAGTTTAGGCAACAGTTCACTTTCGTTTATCTTGAGAAGACTCCCTTTAGCCCCATTCACCGCTTTAGGCTAGTAGTGTCGGGTACATTTATGGTCTGCATTCCGGTTATTTCATTACTTACTCGACCGTGACCGAACTCCTGAAGGAGTCTTTTATATAAGGGTAAGGGGTGTGAATCCCTTAGTGGGAGAAGGCTCCCACGGACGGAGTGACCAGTTCAGGTCGCGCGGCAGTGTGTAAATAGAATCATCACGCTCAAGATCTAATAGGACGCTTTTTATGAGAAAGAAAATACTAGCTTTGCTGGTAGGAATTGCTGTGACTTCTGTCACTCAAATAGCCAAAGCAGAAATTGAAATTACACCTGATGCTGACCCTGTGCGATCTAATTTAGTAAATCAAATAGATATTTCTAAATTCCCTTTATTACGAACAAACGACTGGAGAACAGAAACAAACCTCCCTTGGTCGCAACCAGTTGTAATGGTGGATGAGTTTGAAGGTAACTATCTGGCTGTTTTCGATAAAAACTTTCAAGATAGTTTTTGGACAGGTGAGAAATCTGGTATTGTCAGTAATTGGTCGCGTAAATATTTAAGAATTTACTCTTATTACAGTCGTCCTTGTGATGGTCTATTTTGCCAAAGAGTAAACATCATTAATCAAGCCAGTCACGTCACTATTAAAGTTAGAGATAACGTCTTTCGCTTAGAAGGCAAAGCTGGTAACTTCAATTTAACTGAAGCATTGGCATACGCTCTCAAAACATCTCCATCAGGAAGAACCAGAATCAAAGTTATGTTTGAAGACTATGGTCGAGAAGTAATCAATGACATTGGTGAAGGAACCGTGCAAGCATGGAAAACTGTTTATTTTGATGCTGTGGAGCCTATTCAACAATCAAATTCATTAACCCAGAAATAATTCAACCACAATTGATATAAATAACCAAGGACAAACGAATGAAAGAGCAAGAATTAGAACTGAGTAAGTTAAGTCCAGAAGCGCAATATCTAGAGCGCAAGAATATTCAGCTACGGGGAGAGATTCAATGTTTGAATGACAGAATTGCTGGACTAGTCAAAGATAATGAAAGATTGAGATTGCAATTGAAGATGCAAAAAACGGTCGAATGGCTAATCGACCGCAAAAAGAAAACCTGGAGTAAATTCAAGCATCGCTCTGTAGCCAACTAACCTCTCAATACAAACACTCTGTCACTTTTCCTCTGTTCTTTTACTGTATACAAAATAGACATTATTATTGGCAGTGGTAATCGGCTTTCATTTATCCTCAAAAAGCTTATAAATTACTTCCATCGCTACATCAATTTGTGGCTGAAGCCAGTAGGGTGGGCATTGCCCACAACACATGTAAAGGCTTAGTAAAAATAATTTTAACTGATTTTGTCGATCGCAATCGTTTCACTAATCGATCGATGTTAAATACATAAATATTTGTATTGTTAAATTGAAAAAGGTATTGATGAGCACTCTTGATGCTACATAAGTACAAGCTGCTGTGCTATTAATAATCTATGCTACGCTATATCATCGAATAATCTCTTCACCGATCGATATTAAAAGCCCAAATATTTATCTTGTTAAATTTAAAATGGTACTCCCTTCCCGCCATTCGAGGTTGTTGGGTTTTATCGTTCCGAGAGGTTGCGCCAACGCGATGCTCAACCCAGCCTACAATTCTATCCCCTATCCCCTATCCCCTAATCTTGCGTTACATCCTTTTCTACAAACCCTATGGCGTCCTGAGTCAATTTACAGACGATAGCGGCAGACAGACGCTCAAAGACTATATTCCCGTTCCCGACGTGTATCCCGTGGGGAGATTGGATTGGGATAGCGAGGGTTTGCTACTGCTGACAGATGATGGAAGATTGCAACATCGACTCAGCGATCCCCAGTACGGACATCCCCGCACTTATTGGGTACAGGTAGAGCGCGTTCCAGACGATCGGGCACTAGAGCAGCTAGCTGCTGGTGTAGAGATCCAAAACTATCAAACCAAACCCGCTCGGGCAAAGTTATTAACCGCAGAACCCCAACTACCACCGCGAGATCCACCAATTCGCGATCGCCAAAATATCCCGACAGCTTGGTTAGAATTAACATTAACTGAAGGTAAAAATCGCCAAGTAAGACGAATGACAGCCGCTGTCGGGTTTCCAACACTGAGATTGGTACGCGTCTCGATCGGGTTACTCTCGCTCGAAGGTTTATCATTAGGAATGTGGCGGGATTTAACTAACGCTGAGGTCAAGGAATTAAAAAGGGTCAAAACTTACTAGCTAATTCCCTGTTAATTCAAAGCGTGCTGCGGAGAAAAAGAGATTGGATATGCAAGCAAAAAAATTACCTTATCTAATTTGCGGACAATTGACTGTAGCCATCGCGATTGTATGTACGCTCCAAGCATGTGCTGTGAATAAGCGGGGTGCGCCTACACCAGATCGAGTCGTAGAACAATATCTATCGGCTTTGGAGACTAAAAATGAGAATCTCATGCTCGATTTAGTACCAGAAAATTCTCAGCTTACTCAAGAATTAAAAGCTAAAATCGACAAAATTGGCGGACATAAAATCCAAGATCGACAGATCGTCTACACCAAACCTAAATCTTCTTTATGGAATGCCAAGATTAAAGGCTTTTATCTCGATAGTAGTGGTACCAAGCAAAAATTTGAAGACTCGATCGTTTTGGAATATCAAAACAAGGGAGATTTAAAACTATATGCGGGACGTTGGTATTTGTTATTAGAGAGTAGAGGGTAGAGGGTAGAGGGTAGAGGGTAGAGGGTAGAGGGTAGTGGATAGTGGTATTTACTAATTGTCTCGATCGTCTTTGCTTAATGCAATTTCTAGTAATTTATTCATTGTTGGTGAAGGATCGTTGCGTCGCCAGACGATCGCAATTGTAGCTAACTTCTCTACACTTAAAGACTCCGAGCGAATTGGTTTGTAAACTACTCCTTGACGCTGGGCTTCTTGAATTGATTCTGGTAGAATTGAGACGCCCATATTTGCCGAGACGAGACTGACGATCGTCTGCATTTGAATACATTCTTGAACTACTTGAGGACTAAAGCCAACCGCTTGACAAATGGCAATAATCGGATCGTACAATCCTGGCGCGAGTTCGCGGGGAAAGAGAATAAATGGCTCGGTTGCTAATGCAGCTAAATCGAGCGATTCCTGTGCTGCTAAGTGATGGTTGGTTGGCAAAGCGACAACTACAGACTCCTGAAAAATAACTTGGCTGACAAAATCTCGCTCGACAATAGGCGGACGAATCAAACCAATATCGATTCTACCTTCCCGCAACCAAATTAATTGTCGATCGGTAGTCAATTCGTGTAGTTTTATTTGGACTTGAGGATATCGATCGTGGAACTGTTGGAGCATTATTGGTAAAATATTATAAGTCGCCGAACCCACAAATCCGATCGAGATTTGTCCGAGTTCGCCGCGACTGGTTTTGCCACCAATATCGATCGCGCGATCGAGTTGTTGAAAGATTTGATTCACTTCAATTAAAAATGCTTGCCCGGCAGGAGTAAGGGTCACCGATCTTTTAGTTCTAGTAAATAGCTCAAATCCCAATTCTGCTTCTAAATCTTGAATTTGTTTGCTCAGTGGTGGTTGCGCGATATGCAATTTTCCTGCCGCACGTCCGAAGTGCAATTCGGTAGCAACAGTACTAAAATAACGTAAGTGTCGAAGCTCCATACAGAAAAAACGATCGGTATTGAATTCTTGAAAACTATAACTAAATCCAATCCATCAGATTATCCGTCACCCGCTCGAATTAAGTGGTTTCGCCAACATCTTTCAGCTTGGGGAATTGTCAATCGGCGTGATTATCCGTGGCGAAGAACTACCGATTCTTATCATCTCCTCGTTGCCGAATCTTTACTACAGAAAACCGATGCCGATACAGTCGCACCGATTTACGAACTATTTCTAGAGCATTATCCCACCATCCAAGACTTAGCTGCCGCTAATCTCGATGATGTTGCCAAAATTCTCAAGCCATTGGGATTATTTTTTCGCGCCGAACGCTTACAGCAGTCCGCAGAGATTATCATCAGACTATATGATGGCAAAGTACCTCAAGACCAAAAGCAACTGCTCAAATTGCCAGGAATCGGCGACTACACAGCTCGCGCGATTGGTTCTCAAGCATTCAACCAGCCTTTAGCGGTATTAGATGCAAATGTAGCACGAATTATCGAACGCTTTTTTGGATTACAAGGGGAAAGAGTCAAATCGCGCTGTAAAATTCTCTGGGGTGCCGCAGATTTAATCGCACCTAAAACCGACGTCGGAACGTGGAATCTCGCGCTACTAGATTTTGGCGCATTGACTTGTAAGGCTCAAAGTCCAGATTGCGAACATTGTCCGCTAGCTTCTAAGTGTCAGTGGAATAGCCATCGTTAATGCGATCGCTACTCCACCATTATCGGTATTTATGAATTAGACGGATAAGAAATAATCGATAACACGGCACCTTGAGGATCTTGAATTACTGCAAATCGTCCGACATCCGGAATATCGCTCGGGGGATACTTAATTTGTCCGCCCAAATCTTCTACCAACTTAGCCGCAGCATCGACATCATCCACCGTGACATATACACCCCAATGTGGTGGGATTCCAGCCATATCGGGGGGCATTGCCATCAAACCACCCACGCCTAGATCGCCGACATTCAAGACACTGTACATCATCCCTTCGACTGGTCGATCGACAATCTCCCAGCCAAATAATCGGGAGTAAAATTCTTTTGAGGCTGTTGTGTTGGTTGTCATTAGTTCGCACCAACTGAAAGCACCATGCTGTTGCATTACATTAGTCATCAGATTTCAACTGCTCGTGGCAGTAACGCTACGTACATGCGTACTTTTGCAGTTTCTTTGTACTGCCGTCAAGTAGGTAGGTATACAAATTTACTAATGAAGGTGGCAATCGACCTCTGTATGCTGTTGAAATCGAGACAGGTACTACTACGAAAGCTCTGTGAAGTTTTGTGTGGCAGAGTGGAATCGACGATCGAATCTATTAATCTGTAAATTCTTTAAGTATTTAAAAACCAATCGTATCCCGATTTAAATTGTTGTTTGCCATCAGTTTCGACAATACTACCGTGTGCCATAATAACTCGATCGAAGTCCCATGCTAACACTAGATCGACAGCTTTTTTCACAGCTTGCTTATCTCGCGTTGCTAATTTTTCGAGCGGCGATGGTCTTAATAATTTATATCCACCCGTCAATTTTGCGACTAATTGAGTCAGCGGTACGAATCGATCGTCAAAATAAAAAGCTGCATCGGTCAAAATCAACGTGCGACTAGCTCGATGGCAAAATACATATTCATCGAGCGGGGTGTAGCCAGTGAGAAAAAGTGTCTGATACCCCTCGAATAATAAATAATCTATTTCATCAAACAAGTTATTTTGTTTGTCTGTAATTGGCATATCGATCGCCAGATCCGGTCTTTTATTAGTCAAGGTAGCTGTCGCCCATAATTGTGCTTTGGGATAGATAGCTTGAAAATCCCGAACAAATAAATGATGATAGAGATTTGGAGCAATAATATATTTTACTTCACCTAAT
>NZ_PVWO01000025.1 GCF_003003845.1 Chamaesiphon polymorphus CCALA 037
TTGCGAGAGGCGGGAGAGCGGGCGCGCGGAGCGACGATTTATGTCAGCCTCGAACCTTGCAATCATTATGGTAAAACTCCCCCCTGTGCGGCGGCTCTGGTGGCTGCGGGAATTGGCAAAGTAGTAGTCGGGATGGTAGATCCCAATCCGCTCGTTTCTGGGGGCGGTATTGCCACCTTACAGCAGGCAGGAATCGAGGTTGTCGTTGGGGTAGAAACAGCAGCGTGTGAAGAACTCAATGAAGGATTCGTGCAGCGGATCGTCCATCATCGTCCTTTGGGGATTCTTAAGTATGCCATGACGCTCGATGGTAAAATTGCCACCGATAGCGGACATAGTACGTGGGTGAGTAGCGAACCATCTCGTCATTACGTCCACCACCTACGCGCGGGCTGCGATGCCATCGTTATTGGTGGGAATACCTTACGTAGGGATAATCCTTATCTCACCAGCCACGATCCCGACGCCCCCAATCCCCTGCGGGTGGTGATGACTCGCAGTCTGGATTTACCTGTAGATGCAATTTTGTGGGATACCAGTGTCGCGCCAACGTTGGTAGCGACTGAAGTTGGTGCCAATCCCGAGACATTGGCACGATTGCGCGATCGCGGCGTTCAAGTATTAGAATTAGATGCTCTCAAACCAGTGCAGGTAATGCTACATCTTTACGATCGCGGTTGCTTATCGGTATTGTGGGAATGCGGCGGGACTTTAGCTGCTAGTGCGATCGCTGATGGTGCGATTCAGAAAGTATTAGCCTTCATCGCGCCTAAAATTGTCGGCGGGAGTTCCGCACCTTCACCAGTTGGCAATCTCAATATTCGATCGATGTCGGAAGCGATGGTATTAGAACGGATATCTTGGCACCAAATCGGGACAGATTTGCTAATACAGGGTTATCTCGATCGTAAGTTGGGTTGAAGACTCGAAAGCAGTATTCCTATGCCACTAGCAGAGCGTGTTTCTATGTAACAAATCTTATCCTTAAAAAGGTGAGATCGCGTATGCGGTGTTCTATTCAGTTTGCGTCTCAAGAAATGCGATAACCTCTTCCATATGCTTGCCACCAGAAATTACTACAAGATCTCGCAGCCGTGAAACGATCTCGTCTTCAAGATCGGGAATTTCAGGAGCTTCTTCATCGAGATCGAGCCGCTGACTTGCAATCGAGTCGGCAGCATGTAAGGCAACATCTATGTTCTCATCAAACAGGGCTTGCCGAAGTAGCGGAAGACTATCCTCTACCGATCCTTGCCCTAAGATATAGGCACAAGACTCACGCCACTCTGGTGGACGGTTTTGCCATGCCTCAGTAAGGAGATGCCAATCTTCATCGTGCATCATCCAGATCCAGTCAAATGCTCCGTCTGGAGAACTTTCTTCTGTTGGTAGAAAAAAGTATTCATTCAGGTATTCAAATGCTCCAGTGCTCTTTTTTGGGTCGTAATTTTCCATTACCTTTCACTTATCTTCTGTCATACCTACAAGAGATCGATTGAATTTAAGTATTTTTTGGTTTTATTATATTTCCCCCAACCATCATTTACGCCATCATCGAAGCGTATGGTTTTGCAAAAATCATGCGTCCAGCAGAGGTTTGGAGAGCAGAAGTAACGATAATTCTGAGTCCGCCGCCAATATATTTGCCACCTTCTTCAACTACTACCATCGTGCCGTCGTCTAGATAGCCAACGCCTTGAGCCGCTTCTTTACCATCTTTGATAATTTTGATTTCTAGACAGTCGCCAGGTAGATAAATCGGACGCACGGCGTGTGCTAAATCGTTAACATTTAAAACCGAAACTTCTTGGAGATTGGCTACTTTGCTTAAGTTGTAGTCATTAGTTAGGAGAGTGGCATGGATTTCACTAGCAAAGTGAACTAATTTAGCATCGACGGTAGTAATATCTTGATAATCGATCGGGTGAATGATAACGCGATCGGGAAAACCATCTTTCATCCGATTGAGAATATCCAAACCCCGACGTCCGCGAATCCGTTTCATATCATTGGCGGCATCGGCTAGCGTCTGCAATTCCTGAATTACAAACTGGGGTACTAAAATTTGTCCCTCTACAAATCCAGTATTTAATAACTCTTCAATTCGCCCATCTATGATACAACTAGTATCGATTACTTTAGGTGAAATGGCTTTTAAAGTGCCTTCGGCAACCAACATTGTTTCCACATTTTGGGGATTGATCAATCGGAGAAATGCACCGCCATGAGTATCGGCGAGCGTCACACCCAAATAGCAAAACATCACGCTGCCCAAGATTGCCAGTAAGGGCTTGAGAAAGGTAAATTCTAAAGGCATTGGCAATAGAAATACTGGAGCCAACATCAAATTGGCGATCAGTAAGCCGAAGACTAAGCCAACAGCTCTAGTCAACAGGACATCTACAGGTAACTGTCGCACCTGATACTCCAGCCGTCGATAGGCTGTTTTGACTACAATGCCGAAGATGCCGCCAAATAAAGCTGCAAACCCTGCCGAGACTATTCGTAAACCCTCCTGATTGGTAACCTGTGCCAGTACCTCGCTAGGTAGTATCTCCACAATGTCGTAGCCAATCCCTGCCGCTGCGAGGATTAGTAGCAGGATAATAGTAAAGTCGAGCATGGGTAAGCTTCCGATCGAGTCGAGTATTTATGAATAGATCTCTCTATTGCTATTATATCCGGTGCCGTTCGCAAAGCGTTGGCTCTACTAGATCGGTTATCCCGTAATAGTTGGGAGTTTGGCGTTGGGAGTTGGGAGTTGGGAGTTAGGAGTTGGGAGTTAGGAGTTGGGAGTTAGGAATTGGGAGTTAGGAACTGCGTTCCGAATTGCCTGTTGTCATATATTTATTACCTATCTCCCAACTCTCCTCTGCGCACTCCCAACTTAATTTAGTTCCAATCTTCTTGTTCTTGATATTTTTTGGCTTTGACTTGATAGATCTGTTCGGTGTTGTGGAGTTCGCGAGTTTTGGCAAATAACTGTTCCTCTGTAAGGTGCCATTCAATCAACAATCGATCGAGATTGGCTTGAATATCTGTCGCACCAGGAAAACCGTTGTATCTAATTCTCAGTCTGGCTAATTCTGCCAATGCCATTGCTTCTTGCGGATCGCTCTCCAATAATCGATCGACAATCAGCCGATCTAGCTTCTCTTGCGGATGCCGTTGGGGTAATTTACTTTGTTCTGGCATGAGTTAGGCTTTAGGTTTTAGGCTTTAGGTTTTAGGCTTTAGGAGTTACCCATTACCCATTATCCATTGTCTTGATTCGCTAAACCGTCGGGAAACCCGACGAGCGCGAATCGCTACCCATTACCCATTAATCATCCACCCTTTTACTCCTTCACAAACGGAATACTCGCGATAATCTGGCAGCCTGAGTCGGTATCACTAATAATTTCAAATTCGCCTTGTAAAGATAAGACGCGTTCTCGCATTCCTTGAATGCCAAATCCACACATATTATTGTCAGGAATGAAGCCGCGACCATTGTCGATGATATTTAGTTCGATCGTGGTAGGTTCGGTACGGATTTCGACAATCACCTCGGTTGCTCGAGCATATTTACTGATGTTTGTCAATGCTTCTTGGATAATGCGGTAGATGGTAATCGCGATCGGTTGGGGTAAGTTTGGCGGTAGATCTAAGTAACACGCAGGTCGAATTTGGTTCGATAACTTAAACTCATCGGCTAATTTATAAATTGCCGTAGTTAGATCTTGGTTGTGGAGCGGATCGGAGCGGAGTGTCGAAACTGATTCGCGGACATCTTTGAGTGCGATCGAACCCAGTCGTTTGGCTTCGAGCAATACTTCGCGCGATTTTTCGGGTTGAATCTGGGAGAGCTTGACAGCCATTTCGAGGTGTAGATTGAGAGCTGTCAGCGAGTGTCCCAGCGAGTCGTGAATTTCGCGGGCGATCCGATTGCGTTCTTGCAAGCTACCATTTTCTTGCGCTCTAAGCGCGTAGGTGCGGATGCGTTGATTGGCGATCGCGAGTTCTTCTTTGGCCTGCTTTTCGGCCAAAATGCGGTCTACTAACAATTGCAGGCTCAACAAGATCCCTGCAAATAAAGAGACAAAGCCCCACTTAAACCCATCCCGTTCGCGGCGCGTCTCTTGTGCCGATTCTCCCTGTCGATCGACAGGTGGTGCGCTAGCTCCGGGTGAAGGTTGCGGTCGGGAGTTACCATTGGTAATGTTAGTACGCGGAGGCAATCCTCTAAAAGCACGAGAACGTTGACGATAGGGAAATAAAGTTGTCGCAATTAGATACAGCGCGAATATTCCCCCAGTTACCCACAACCGATATTGACGCCCAAATACTAGGTAACTCCGCATCAGGACGATGACACAGAGCAAACCCACTTGACGCATTCCCACATATGCGGCTAAGAAAATGACGATAGTTTGAGCGATCGTAAACAGCACTCTCACCAACAATTTACCTGCGGGCAGGCGCAACCCCATCAACGCCAGCACGGCCACAATCCCCACATGGAGCCATTTTAGTTCCAGCATTTGCCCATCGCGCGGAGATACTTCGATGGCCATTACTACTGCAAATAAAATCCACTCGATGTATAGTAGCGATCTTAAAGGGTGGCGCATGAAAAGTTCGATCTGCATTCAAAAGGGGTGATGAGTTGGGTGTCGAGTAGATGAAAATCGATCTAATGCGGCGATCGATCTTGGTGTCAACAAAAATAACTTTTCAAACATTCTCTCAAGCGATCGTTTTGCGGTCGATCGATTCTGACACGATCGATCTGAAGCTCTTTCTTCTAACATACCTGGATTTGTTCCAAATCGAGCGTTACCTTAGTCATGCTTTGAGCGATTTATATCTATGACTAGAGGTCAAATATTGGGGCAATCGATCGTGACCTTAGCCCGATGCCCAAATGTGGCTTAGGCTAATAAGATAACAACATGGAAAGCAAACACCCCGCCCAAGCACAAACCCCGATTTCTACCATGAAAAAGCAGCTCGCCAAATTAATTCCGTTACTGGCGATCGTGATTGCTGCACCAGCATTTGCCGATAATCTCTTTAGTACCAATCAAGAACGGATTGCTGCTGGTGAAATGGGCGAGCGTACCCGCTCTAATCTCAATCTGACTGCCGACCAAAAGACCAAAATCGAGCAAATCAAAGCGAATACTCGCAGCCAAATCGAAGCAGTACTCACCCCTACGCAACGTCAGCAATACTCGCAGCTTCAGGCGCAACGTCAAGCTAACCGCCAAGGTCGCCAGCGGATGAACCTCACCGCAGACCAAAAGTCCCAAATTAAAGCCATTCGTGCAGCCAACAAAGCGCAATTTAGGGCAATCCTCACCCCCGCACAACAAGCGCAGCTCGCGCAAGGAGGCGGTAGGTGGCGCAGAGGTGGCGCAATGACTCGGTTGAATCTGACTCCCGAACAAAGAGCCAAAATGGTACAAATGAGAGCAGATGCTCGCGATCGTCTCAAAGCAGTGCTCACCCCCGAACAACAACAGCAAGCCACAGCTCGTTACGAACGTCGTCAAGCCATGCGTGCGGGTTGGAAAAGTCTGAATTTGACTGCCGACCAAAAGCTCAAAATTAGAACGATCCGTCAAGCTAGCAGACAGCAGTTAGACGCCATTCTCACCCCAGAGCAACAATCTCAACGCAAATCTTACCGCCCCAGATACGGTAGCAGACACAACTCCGTCTAATCTCGCTTTGGCCGTTGTTATCCCAGTAGTTATCGACTAAATAATACCCAACTCATGTTAAAAATCATTACGCCGATCGCGATCGCCGCACTCACAGTCCTCTCCATTGCCCCCCAATCGCAAGCCATCCCAATTAACCTCGAATCTATCTTGATTCGCCCCCGTGCGGACGGTACCACCAAAGTCAAAGCTGTGATTGGCATCGGTACGCAGCCAGACTATTCCAATCGTTGGGAAGGACGGGGTCGCCGCGAGTGGGAAATCCAACGCGAACGCGAAGCCGAACGCCGCCGCTACAGATACTACCAACGAGGCGATCGCTACTCGGATTACGGTCGTGAGTATCGTCGCGATCGCTACTAATCGATCTTCTCGCTCTGGCGCGCGGCTTATAATTCCGGCTCAGACATTTACCCTCCCCTAGCTATCTTCTTGAGAAGGGGAGGGATCTTTCGATCCTTTACTTAGTGTTTTGGAAGGAGTCAAATCATCCCTGAGATCTTATATCTATTCCATTTATGCGATGGATCTAATTCAAGGGGCGATTACGATCGAAACATTACTACATACTTTCCATCACTAAATAGGATTTACCCATGTTAAAACTGACTTCATTAGCGATTGGCTTCTTAACAGTCATCGCTATGGCTCCAACATCTGAAGCGATGGCCGCAAACACCCCTGCTGTTTCGATCTCACAGCCAGCAGCCAACCTTCAATCTCAAGTTATCTTAAAAATCGGCGATCGCGATCGCGGTTATTCTCGCGGGAGTATTTTACAGCGTCGGCGGGAGCAAGAGCTGCGACGCGAACGTCAAGCACGCCGTCGCGAGCGCGCACGCCGCCGCGACGAGCGATCTTATAACGAGTATCGTCGCGATCGCCTGAATTATAGATATTAAATCCGCTTGTCTTCCGATCGTTAAGACATCAAATTAAGTATCTCCGATTGGTATCTGTCGATCGAGATACTTGAATTAAATTATACTCAGCTCGTGCAGAATATATCGAGTCACCAGGTAAGTGGAAAAATATTCAATTGAGTTGCGAGCTATTAAGGAACCAATCTTAATCTGTCGAATTATAGATCGAGTATCTAACTAAAAGAGCGAGGAAATTTTAGTTTTCATTTGCTTTCACTCCACAGCCAAAACTCCTTGCTACATTCGATAGAGTCACTGCAATGATTTGGGGTGCTTTTGCTATCTATTCAGATCGAGTAAACTACGAGCGTTACTTTAGTTAGGCACTATTCGATCGAGATCTCTAACTATCGATGGATATAAAGATCGATCCAAAATTATTAAGGTATAAGTATGAATATCGAATTCAGGCCCCACGCCAAGATTCATTTTAGGTGCTAACAACACCTCCAAGATCGACAAAATTGAAACAATTTAAATCAGTAAAATGAAAACCAAACTAATTGCATTTGTGGCACTACTATCTTCAATTGTCACTCTCGGCATGACTACACCAGCTAGCGCGCAAATCGAACCTCCAAGTCCTTTACCTCCAAGTAGTCCTCCGCAAGTACGTCAGAGTTCGATCGGCCCATCCGTTCTGTTTGGTAATGGACAAACGGCGATTGGGGTTGATTCTAAATTTAGTCTCAGCGACAATATCTCCCTGCGCCCATTTATCTACTTTCCTAGCAATGGTACGGACTTTGGTACCGCACTGACTTACGATATCCCACTCAGAAACAATGACAGCTCTCTAGTGATTACTCCCTTTGTTGGCGGCTCTGTAGACTACAACAGCAGCAACAATACTAATGTCACAACTTTCAGCTTAGTAGGTGGTGCCGATGTCGATCTCAGCGATAGCCTCCGCCTCAAAGGTTCGCTAATCGTCCCCTTAAGTACCGATCGCGGTCAAGGTACTGGTTTCAGTGTTGGTGCTGGTTTCCGCTTCTAAGTCCACTTTCGCTAGCTACCAGTTTGTTAATTACTGTTAAATCTCTCGATCGTCGAGCCAAAGCCAATATCGGGCTTTGGCTAATTTTTTAGATATTATACCAAATCCACTTCACAAACCCTTCTTTTGCTGGCCCTCACCCCGCCAGATCCTGCGGTTCTGGCTCCCCTCTGTCTTGACTGAAACGCACGCCGAGGAGACCTCGGCGCGATTTCAGTCGCTCCCAAGCTTGGGAGCGGTGCGCGCTCGTCGGGTTTCCCAACGGTTTAGCGCAACAAGACAGAGGGGTTGGGGGTGAGGGCAAAGTTAGTGGGTTTTACAAACCGGATTTGGTATTAGTTAAGATTTGTAACTCGATCGCGAACTAAAATCAGAGTTTGACTGTCAACCATGACTAAAGATATATACATATGGATATATCTAACCTAAAAGCATTACCTTAGCGCGATGACTGGAGCGCGGGATCGGCCTAAAGTAGTAGTGCCATTATTTATTTTTATCCTCCAACCGTAATTTACCTATGCCTAAATTCACAGCCTTAGCGATTGGGTTATTCACCATCCTCGCGATCGCCCCAGACTCCCAAGCTTTAACAACCCCTAACAATTCTGCTACCACACAGAGGCCATCGGCAGATCTACACGCCCAATTAATCATCAAAATCGGCGGACAGCAAGAACATTCCTACCATGGAGACTCATATCGTCGCCGCCAGTGGGAAATAGAACGCGAACGCGCGCGGGAAGCACGTCGCCTCCGCCGTGAATATTATTATTCCAAACGCTATCATCGGCAGAATCAATATCGCATTGAATCTCGGGATGATTATCGCGGCGACTCTTACAAGGATTATCGCGGTGACTCTTACAAGGATTATCGTGGTACTTCCAATAACGACTATCGCGATGACTCCCGTTACAGTCACTAAACTAGCCAGCCTTACTTTACAAATCGAGATCGCTCTTTTGTACTCAGCAATTAGAGGCATAGATCGGTTCTCAATCTACTCACAAACTAACTCAGGGGGCGATCCGATCGGATCGCCCCCTTACTATTAAAATACGGAATATCTTTTTAGTCGATCGGATCGATCTCAATCTCATATTTATCTAGAAGTCCTGATATACCCGATCGAGAAAATCTAGCTTTTTTAATCCGGTTGAGTTCTGGATCGATCGAGTAGTTATAAGCAGTCCGAAAGTCCGCCTTTTCCAGAATTGTGTGTTGGAAGATCGCATCTGTCAAATCGCTATTTTCAAAAATAGCAGAGCTAAGATCGCATTCGGTAAAATCCACCTCATAAAGTTGAGAGTTTTTAAATACCGTTTGCTTGAGTTTGAATCGCTTCTTAACTGGAGAAGTGGGATCGTAAAATGAAGAATTATCTAGGATGCAATTATCAAATTTTACTGCAAATCCAAATTCAGTGCAGTCACCAAAATCCAGCCCTAACATTTTGCAGTCTTTGAATTTAATATTTCTCAATGCTGTTTGCGTGAGCTTGACTAGGCTCAGATTGCAACCTGTGAAGTCACATTCCAAAAATTTAAGCTTTGAAAGATCGGCGTATGCAAGATTACAATTGAGAAAGGTGCAGTATTCATATTCACCTTTAACCAGCGGGTTTTGAGTAAAATCTATTTTGTCAAAAGTTTCTTCTTCGATAAAGACCTGTTCCATTTTCTCACTTCCGATATATTTGCTTAGAGGATGTTTGGAAGGTTGAATTGCTACGTTCTCATTAGGTAGATCCCTTTGTCAAGACAGCTCTCGATCGGCGAGACCAGACAGGTGAGATTTTAGATGGTTTGTGAGTACTATTTTATCCTTTTCAGCTATCTTGTAGGTTACGATCTAGATCTAGATCGATAATGTTTTTAAACGTATTTATACCTATCGATCGAAGCTCAAGCACTCACAAGTCAGCCAATGGAGCATCTTGTCGATCGAGATTGGTATTAGTATGTGCTACATGTGGCTCTAATCAAAAGTTACCTAAACGAATGTCGGAATGGAGATGAAGATCTTGGAACGACTAACAACTTATCATGGTGGCTGTCATTGCGGTAAAGTCCGCTATCGAGTCGAAGTCGAAAAGCTCGAAGCAACCGAGTGTAATTGCTCGATCTGTAACAAAAAAGGCTTCATCCATCTCATCGTCCCAGCAGCGAGATTTACCCTGCTTCAGGGACAGGATGTCCTCAGTACCTATACATTCAATACAGGTACTGCCAAACATCATTTTTGTAGCAATTGCGGGATTCATGCCTTTTATCGACCTCGATCGCACCCAGACGGCTATGATGTTAATCTCCGCTGTTTGGACGATTGCCCGATCGAGCAGTTCGAGATTATTTCCTTCGATGGTGCCCACTGGGAAGACCAAATCGATCGGATTCGCGATCGCTATAGTTAAATTGATAATTGATAAAGTAGATGGGCGTAATTAAACATAAGATACTGCGTAGGGTGGGCATTGTCTTGACGCACACAACCTAGGTTTCAGACACAATCTATTTTATAAATAATTGCACCTAGCTACTTAATTGATAATTGATAATTACTTCGATCGCTGCTTAAACCCTGCAATCGGTTTCAGGTATTAGAAGAATGTCTACTTTTTGCAAATTTCCTAAAACCTAAAATCTAAAGCCTAAAGCCTAGCACCCAACGCCTATCCCACATTTTTTAGTGCCAAGTCGTGTTACAAACGCTCATTCTACAATCTCTACATCCACTCAGTGTCGCTCCAATGATGGATCGCACCGATCGTCATTGCCGTTACTTCTTGCGCCAAATTAGTCGCCGCACCCTGCTGTATACCGAAATGGTGACGAGTATGGCGATTTTACATGGCGATAAATACAAACTCTTAGGATTCGATCGATCCGAACATCCGATCGCCTTACAAATCGGTGGCGACAATCCGCAAGACTTAGCTGAATGCGCCCAGATTGCCGCAGATTTTGGCTATGACGAAGTAAATCTCAATGTTGGCTGTCCTAGTAGTCGCGTCCAAAATGGCAACTTTGGAGCCTGTCTGATGCTCCAACCAGAACGCGTTGCAGAATGTATCGCGGCGATGATAAATGCGACTAAAATCCCCGTGACGATCAAACATCGGATTGGGGTAGATGAAGTCGATAGTTATGAAGATCTGGTCAAATTTGTCTCGATCGTCTCTCAAACTGGCTGTCAGCGGTTCTCGATTCATGCCCGCAAAGCCTGGTTGCAGGGCTTGAGTCCTAAGGAAAATCGCGAAATACCCCCCTTGCGCTATGAAGATGTCCATCGGCTCAAACAGGAATTTCCTCACCTCTCGATCGAGATTAATGGCGGGTTTACGAGTCTAGAACAAGTCAAAACCCAACTGGAATTTGTCGATGCGGTGATGATCGGTAGAGCTATCTATGACAATCCCTATTTACTGGCTGATGCCGATCGCGAAATTTATGGCGAAGGTACGCCAGTGCCAAGTCGAGAGCAAGTCGTTACAAATATGCTGCCATACATCGAAGAATGGACGAGCAAAGGCTGGAAACTCAACAGCATTACCCGTCACATGTTGCAGCTATTTCACGGGCAGCCAGGGAGCCGAATTTGGAAGCGCATTATTACAGAACGATCTGTCTTACCAGGCGCAGGTGCAGAGGTAGTGGCGCAGGCTTTGGCAGAGATTCAGGGTTGATAAAATGTTGAAAAACTTTTGGCGTTGCGATATGCAGCGATCGAAAGTGAAGAGATGTGTTTAGACAATTTAGTCCGCGTAGGCGGACTTCGCACCACTAGCAACGACTTCTAGTCGTTGTGTGCTAGACATTGTTGCAGTTTTTTAAACCCCAAAAGAGAATAGATTTTGGATGCAGCCGCCATCCAAAATCCACAATCTCTAGGCTTGACGAGAGTAGTACTCGACAATCAGTAGCTCGTTGACTTGAAGAGCTACCCACTCGCGTTCGACGATACCAGTAACTTTGCCAGTTAGATTGGGTTTATCGAATTCCAAATGGTTGGGAGTGTTTGCTAAACCAGGATATTGGAGATTTGCTTCTACCAACTTGCGGGATGCTTCGCGGTTGCGAACTCCAATTACGTCGCCAGGACGACATTGATAACTAGCGATATCCACAGTGCGTCCGTTGACGGTGACGTGTCCGTGGTTGACTAGTTGGCGCGCGCCTGGAATAGTAGGAGCCATGGCAAGGCGAAATACAGTGTTATCTAACCGCATTTCGAGTAATTGCAGCAGAACTAATCCGGTGGAACCAGTAGCACGTCTTGCTTTACGCACATAGCGCAGCATTTGCTTCTCGGTGACACCATAGTTCATCCGCAATTTTTGCTTTTCTTCGAGACGGATAGCGTATTCAGAACGCTTTTTCCGGTTTTGACCGTGTTGACCTGGTGGATATGCACGACGGGCATCTTTCCGGGTTAATCCGGGCAAGGGGCCTAAACGACGTGTAATTCTCAGTCTCGGTCCGCGATATCGGGACATACAGTTTCCTTAGTGCTTGATACTTAACCCAAAACTATCATTATTACACAAGTGGGTCATTTTGGCTAGCACATTAGAGTACTGGGACAGAATCGGGAGCGATCGAAATGTTTGTGCTACCCAATCGACCCAGATGAGCGAGTGCGAGGCTCCGCATCGTCTGAGCGGTAGGATCTTCTGGGCGAATTGCCAAGGCTCGATCGAAACAAGCGAGTGCGTCTTCATAGCAATCCAATCGGCCTAATCCGACCCCCCAGTTGCACCAAGCCTCGCCGTAGTTGGGGTCAATTTTTACGGCTTCACGATAACAATCGATCGCTTCTAAATATCGACCTAATCGATCCAACGTAACTCCACAATTGCCCCAAGCTGCCGATAATGTTGGGTTAATCTCAATCGATCGATGGTAGCTATCGATCGCCTCTTGGTATCTTTCTAAATGCAGTAGCGAGTTACCACGATTGTACCAAACCGTCGGATCGTTTGGCTCCAGCGCGATCGCTCGCTCGTGGCTAGCCAGTGCTTCTGAATGTCGCACCAGTCGATCGAGGGCATAACCGCGATTTTTCCAAGCGAGATAATAGCTATTATCGATTTGCAATGCCAGATCGAGATCGATAATTGCTTCCTCATATCTAGTTAACATACTCAACGCAATCCCGCGTTGATAAAACGTTTCTGGATTGTTTGGTTGCAGTGCCAATGCCCGATCGCAATTCACAATTGCTTCGGCATATCGATCTAAATTTAGTAGCGAAAGCGTCCGACTTTGCCAAGCTTGATGTAATTCTGAATTGATTGTTAAAGCACGATCGAAACAGTCGATCGCATCTTGATATCTGGTCAGCTCGTTAAGCAGTACGCCACGATTATGCCAAGCCTTATAGTTATCTGCATCAATTTCAACAGCACGCTCGTAGCTAGCTAGCGATTCGGCATTTCGCCCTAATTGATTTAAAGCTAAACCTCTCCCATACAACGCTTCACTATTATTTGCATCAATTTTTAGGGCTAAATCGAAACTAGTAAGTGCTTGGTTAAACTCGCCGAGAATGCCAAACGCAGTGCCACAATTAATCCAAGCCATCTCTTCATTTGGCTGGATATTTAGCGCGCAGTTGAAACTCTCAATTGCTTCACGATATTTTGCCGATCGAGCGAGGGCGCGACCGCGACCGTACCAAGCACGATACTCGAAAGGATCGATTTCTATAATCAGATCGTAACAGGCGATCGCTTCAGCAAAGTTACCTGCTTCTAATAGTCGATCGCCAGTATCTAAGTTCGACATAATTGCGATTGTTAGATTACTGTTTAGCTAGAGATGTATGAGTCAAGAAATTCATTTGCGGCTATCATCGCACGAATTTCTTAAAGCTAAATGGCTCGACTTTCTGGCTAATTATTAATTAGTATTCCCAGGATGTGGCAATTTTACACTTTATTTGCATCAAAATTATTTCTAGCTTCTAGCTACTCTAGCGATCGGTTTACTACCCAACTAACCGCTCGCGATCGATCGCATCTACGGACGCTCTAATTGACAGGTAGACTGCTGGAGATTGAAGACCCCGCTGCGATCGAAACAGGTAGGAATGCGATCTACTAATTGACCGTAATTTTCCTGGGGAAAAGTTTGCACTAAGTTATTTTTGACTACTTCACAGGGGCGATTGAGACTGCACTGGGGTTGTTTGCTGGCACTGTCATTAACTCCAGTATTGATAATTCCCACGACTTGCTGTGTCACCCGCGAGATCATCGGCGAACCAGACATACCACCAACGATGCTGCACTGGTGCCGAATCGACTGTTGCCAGTTATAAACATCTTCTTTGACATTAGCTAGCTCTCCCGTTTTACAGGTGGCGGCATGAAGGAAATTTAGTTCTTCTTTCACGCCTTCAGATGGAACGCCAACAACGATTAAAGGTTCGCCGATAGCTGGGGGTTGGGACGAAATCTGGAGGGGTGCAATCCCGGCTTTGAGCAATTCCCCTTGGGTAACATTTAATTCGAGAATGGCAATATCGTTATTTTTCATGGTACCGTAGACCATCCGTTTGACATCAAAAGTCAAGCGTTCGGGTTTAAAATCATGAAAATAGTTAACGGTAAATTTAGTTTCGGTCGATCGATCGACCAAAATTTCGCGTTCGGTGGGTAATTTGCGAAAACGACCCTGACAGTGCCCGTTAGTGAGGACGTAGGCAGGCGCACGCAGGTTGTTCGCGCCAGTGAAGATGGCAAAGCCCGTACAAACGCCATAATTGGTATCGATGACACCGATACCATTATATTTACGATCGGTAGCGGCAGAGAGCATCTGCCAATTGACACGTTCTGAATTTACCTCCCGATCGGGTATCTTCCGTCCGGATCGATCGAAAATTGCGGCATTGACGGTAAGATCGGCCAAGTATCCGCCCAGACTGATTGTCAATAAGACCCCCGCGCCGATGTTGCGGCCAAACTTTAACAGCGAACGCATCGCAGTAGATCGATGGTGAGTGGGAATCTGAAACCGTGTTTGTGGCATGATTTGCTAGTACCAGAAATTGGTAAAGTGGAGAATATCTCCTCAAACATCCTGGCACACTATAATTATCCTTTTATGACGCAAATTTATACAGTTGAGATCCATCATCAGGGAGAAGTTCACACGATCGAAGTTCCTGATGATAAACAGATTTTACGCGCTGCTGGCGCGGCGGGACTATATTTACCAGTATCTTGCAATGCTGGCGTGTGTACTACTTGTGCCGCGCAGATATTAGAAGGCGAGGTAGAGCAAGGCGAGGGAATGGGTGTGAGTCCAGAGTTACAGGCGCAAGGATACGCTCTATTATGTGTTGCTTATCCACGATCCAATCTGAAAATCGCGACTGAGAAAGAGGATGAGGTTTACGAGTTACAATTCGGACAGCATCAGCGGTAATCCGGCTCGAACGACCCACACTCCATCCGAACGGCACCAGCAATGCCCGTGCGATGTATCGCTACAATTATAAACTTTCTTTGTTCCCCGACCTGGCAAACGGCTTCTTGATGCTCGATCGGGAGGTCTATTGAGTTACGATCGAAATAAGCGAGGTCGGGGAAATTTATGATAAATCTATGTCTAGGTTCTAAGTATTTTTAATAATAGAAAATTTAAGTGCGTTCGATCGCTTAGATCGGTTGAGAGCTATTGATATCTAAGTAATGTTGGTAGACTTATTTTATGTCTAAACTTCTTGAAGAACTTGCATATATCTTTGAATGGCTAGAATATACAGTTCCAGGCTTGGCCGATCGCTATAATCCAGGCTTGACAAGACAACAGATCGATAATCTGGTCAAAGATTTACCATTTAAGTTGAGTAAGGAAGTCTACGAACTTTATCAATGGCGGAATGGCGAAGCTGACTTCGGTTATTACAACGGTGAACGTATAGTTGATTTTTTATTTCCAGACCACCACATTCCAGGAAATCTATCAATACCTTTTTGGCCTTTACAAGATGCAATTAAAAACTATTACAATTTCTGGCAGATGGAAGAATCGATTCTGAAAAACCCACCTTATGAAGGTGCTCATTTATGGGATCGTCAATGGTTTCCGATTGCTTCAATGGAAAACAAGAGCATGTTAATTGTTATTGGCGATCTCGATCTATCACCCATTTATCAGATTGAGTATATTTTTTTCGATCGTCCATTAAGAACGTACAAAAGCTTAACCAGCATGATTTCTACGATCGCAGAATGCTGTGAGTCAGACTTATACAAACTTATCAGAGATGATGATGGCAATGAAAAAGAAGAAATGTTTTTCTATATCAAGTTAGACGAGGAGAATCAAGAAGCCGAGAAAGATATCTACAAAAAATACAATGCTTAAAAAGCAATATTATCAGTGAAACAAAGGTAGGGGTAATTCATGAATTACCCCTACCTTTACGCTTGTCATTACTTAAATAATGCCCGCATTCCCTCTTGACGCTTGAGTGCGAGCTTAGTAACTTGGCGTTTCTCTGCTTGGCGAATGATGCGATTGAGTAACTCGGTGTATACTAGCGGCGGATTGGATTTCACCCATAGGTAAAAAGAGAGCGAACCGGGAAGAGTATTGATCTCGTTGAAATAGAGTTTGTCACAACTAGCATCAATGATAAAGTCGATCCGCGAAACGCCAGAGCAACCGAGCACTTTAAAGGCTTTTTTTGCGTAGTCTAAAGCCGCTTGTTTGAGTTCGGGATTGAGGTCTTGAGGGTCGATGATGCGGGACAAACTAGCCATCCCTTGCGATTCGTTACCGCCTGTCTTTTTACTCCCGTCATCGCGCAAATACTTTTCTTCAAAGGTGAGGACGCCGCTAAGGGAGACTGGCATTTCGATGACAGATGCCGTAATTTCGTCGTCTTCTAGAACAGAGACATTTACTTCTAAAATATCCTTGACGCAGGGTTCGACGATCGCATGACTGTCGTATCGAAAAGTATTTACCAGGCAAGCATTCAACGTCCGCTCATCTTTGGCTACCCCAATCCCAATACTCGAACCTAGATTGCAAGGTTTGACAAATAGGGGTAATTGTTCCAATCCTGGCGTTGCAAAAATCTGTTCTCGCACGGCTACGAGGCTTTTTTGAGCATCCCGTCGATCGACTAATGCCGCAGGTAAAACCGGAATGCCAGCAGCTTTGAGCATCATTTTACACTGATATTTATTCATCCCCAGGGCGGCGGGTAGGACGCCACATCCCGTATAGGTAGCATCAGCCATTTCCAACATCCCTTGAATGCAGCCATCTTCGCCAAAAGTACCGTGGAAGGCAAGGAAATAGATATCTACAGGCAGAATATCGTTACGGCGCGAATTGAGGTAGGTGAGTCCTTTGCTACCAGCGACAGGTAGCAAGGCAACTTCTTGAGCTTCTTTGAGGGAACTGGGGAGGCGACGATAGAAACTTTTGAAGAGTAAATTGTCGCCAACATACCAGCGTCCGGTTTGGGCAATGTAGACGGGGATAATCTCGTACTGGGTAACGTCGATGACGTTCATCAATTGGAGAGCTGTGATCACGGAGATTTCGTGCTCGACGGATCTACCACCAAATAGTACTGCCAGTTTTTTCTTCTTCATTACATCTGCATCTACCGATCGTGCCGACAAACATTCTACGATCGTTTGACCGGATCGGATCGTTGGTAAATTGCGGCAAGGGAATCAGGGATTTTGAATTTTAGATTGCGGATTACGGATTGAGAATAAAATGCTCCCCCTCTCCCAACTCCCAACTCCCAACTCCCAACTCCCAACTCCCAACTCCCAACTCCCAACTCCCTAAAAAAGTGTTGACAAACACAGATCCCTCTGCAATAATAGAAGACGTGGTTAAAAACACAGGCATTCGCGGGTGTAGCTCAGTGGTAGAGCGCAACCTTGCCAAGGTTGATGTCGCGCGTTCGAATCGCGTCTCCCGCTTAAATTTAAAATCTATCCGATGAGGATTAAAAGGAAGTCTCCCAAAATAGGAGACTTTTTTATATGCTATGAGAATGACAGTAGTTATACCTGTAGATCGATCGCGATAGATAAATATACTCCTCGTGTCACCCCATCACCAGAAAATTTTTCTAGACCAAGAATATCCGTGTCCGTGTCATCCGAACGGAAAACTGC
This sequence comes from Chamaesiphon polymorphus CCALA 037, assembly GCF_003003845.1. Lineage (GTDB taxonomy): Bacteria > Cyanobacteriota > Cyanobacteriia > Cyanobacteriales > Chamaesiphonaceae > Chamaesiphon > Chamaesiphon polymorphus. Next base: position 17,794 of record NZ_PVWO01000025.1, read on the forward strand.
AACAAATTGTCCTCACCGAAGCCTTTGGGTGCGATCGATGCCATCGCATCTTTGTTTTGCACGCAGATGGTTTAACGATCGAGGAATTGGCGGCAACTTATCCTTATAAGCGGCGTTATTACTGGAATGGCCAACGCTTCCATGTCGATCGATCGAAACCGAGTGCCGCCTTGCAAAGAGCGATCGGCGGACGAGGTAGTTTGGCATTGTGGCTTCAGCTTCTAGGCATAATTGCGCTAGTACTGGTATTATTTAGACTTTATTCTCGATCTATAGTAGCTAGTCCGACCGTTAATCTTATACTATCTATAGCAATAGCTATTATCGTCATCATCGTCATTATGCTCTGGTTATTCGACCAAGGTTAAAACCTTATTTTATGGAACATGCGAATGCCAACCCCAGCATAGCTAGTGTCTTACACCACTCCGTGCGAGCTGGACGAAACCTAGCCCTGACTAATAGCAAACAAAGAGAACGGGCGATCGGCGCAATGGCCACAGCCTTGCGAGGGTCTTTTCACGATATTCTCGAAGCTAATACTCTCGATCTGGAAGCGAGTCGCGAACTAGGTATTTCCGATCTGCTGATCGAGTGGTTGAAGCTCACTCCCGAACGTCTCCAACGATACATCGATCTGCTGTACAAATTAGGCGAAATTTCCTCGATTTACGGCAATGCCGATCTTGGTTCGCAAGGAGGCGATCGTCATAGTTACAGTCAGGTCAAACCTTTAGGGACGGTAGCTTTTATTTATGAGGCGTTGCCAGAGCTAGGTGCGATCGCAGCGGGAATGAGTATTAAAACGGGCAACAGCATCATCCTTCGAGGTGGGCCAGAAGCACAACACACTAATTTAGCAATCTCCATCGCCCTCAGAATCGGCTTAGAACAGGCCGATTTTCCTGTAGATGCCGTCCAATTGGTTGACTCAGCTCCAAGCTTGCTATACGAGCTATTAACTCGTACCCAGCAAGTTAATCTAGTCATTCCCTATGGGCGACCGAGTTTGATCCATCAAGTCACGCAACAGGCAACTGTATCGGTGTTACCAGCAGCGATCGGCAATTGTTATTTATATTGGGGTGCCAATGGCAATCTGGAGCTAGTCCGTCACGCTATTTGCGATAGTCATGTGGGCGAGCCGGATGCGGTCAATGCGATCGAAAAAGTCTTGATTCATGCCGATAGGTCTTCGACATCGCTGACAATGCTGTGGAAAAGTTTGAAAGAGCGGGGATTTCAACTCCATGGCGATCGAGAATTAGTTTCTAATTATGGCGAATACTTGCAACTAGCTCAAGATGGAGAATGGTATCAGCCCTATTTACGCAAAATAATTGCCTTTAGATCGGTTCAAAGCGTGGAAGAAGCGATCTCGACGATCGATCGCTTCAGTAGCGGACACGCTGATTGTATTGTTACCGATTCCTATCTAGAAACCCAACAATTTGTAGCTGGGGTTAATAGTGCTTGCGTGTATATCAATGCTTCGCCGCGCTTTTATCGCCATCAGCGGGGCAGCGATCGCATCTGGTTGGGGATGTCCAATTATCATGGTTCCCAGCGGGGCGCGATCGGACTATCGACATTAATTGCCACACAACAAGTGACGATGGGTTAAGCACTCACTCTATTTGGGGTTTCAAAGCGATCTGACTTAGCGGCGGGGGCGCGGTGGCGGTACGCTAGGACTATCGCCGTTACTCCGCCGTTCTTGCCCCTCCGTCCGACGATTGGGCGCATTGCGAACGGGTCTGCTAGCGGGTGGGCGACGTTCGCCACTAGTGACGAGATCGCCATTGGATCCACCGCGCTGCGAATCTTGTCCATCATCCGAGTCTCGATGTCGGGAGCTAGAATTACTGCCATAGACATCTAAATGGATCGATTGACCGACAGCAACTGCTGCTGCCTGTAAAACTGTCCGTACTGCCTGAATATTCCGGCCACCTCGACCGAAGGCAATACCTTGGTCGGCAGTTCCCACCGCAACGCGAATCCACACCCGACTGCGATCGAGTGTATATTCACAATCGATCGCCATCGTATCCGTCGCACTCAAAAATGGTTGGAATAAAAATTTGACCAGTTGCCCGTAGTCAGGCACATTAGATTGATGAGTCGAAACTGTCACGTTACTAAGTACCTTGCTCGATCGCTTTCGCTTTTCTCTCAATTAAGTTTGCCTTTTCCAACAGTCGGCGCACTGTATCTGTAGGCTGGGCACCTTGTTGGAGTCTTTTGACGATCGCGTCGTTATCGAGACGAACTTCATCGGTTCTGGGGTTGTAGAAACCTAATTCTTCCAAGGGGCGACCGTCGCGTCTGCTAGTACTTTGCGTCGCTACTAAACGGTAGCTAGCTTCGCGCTTTTTACCAAATCTTTTGAGCCGTATTTTAATCATGTTGAAGCAGTTTAGCTGTTAATATTAGTGAGTTATCCGATGCTCCAGAGGAGAGGCTACTCGTGCCGATCGAAAGTCGTTGGCATAGACTCTTTATAAGGAGACAGTGCGTTAGAGACCCACAGCCTTTCGAGTATAGCATAGCAACTGCTCCAATCCAAATATTAATCGTTTGCGTAGTAGCATTCCGAAAGGTAAATGTTACGCCAGCAACGATATCGAAATCGCAACATGTAGATCGAACAGCTATGAAAGTAATTGGATTAATGAGTGGGACATCGGTCGATGGCATTGATGCAGCGTTGGTAGAAATTACGGGCAAGACACTCGATTTGCGAGCAGAGTTACTCGCTGGCGAAACTTATCCCTATCCAGAGCAGTGGCGATCGCAAATTCTCGCGGTTTGCGGTGGAGCAAAATTATCGATGCTAGAACTAGCCGAATTGGATGATGCGATTGCGACATGTTTTGCACGGGCGGCAATGGCAATTCAGGAACGCTATTTAGCCGATTTTCCGGGCGGAACTGCCGCTACTTTAATCGGTTCTCACGGCCAAACAGTCTTTCATCGTCCGACAACCGATCGTCTTATGGGGTATAGTCTCCAACTGGGTAGAGGCGAATTAATTGCCGCGATCTCCCAAACGACCACGATCGACAACTTTCGCGCTGCTGACATTGCCGCAGGCGGACAAGGTGCGCCCCTAGTACCCAAAACCGATGCCTACCTGCTCGGCGATCCGATCGAACATCGTTATGTTCAGAATATTGGCGGGATTGGCAATGTCACCTATCTACCGCCCACCAGTCAACCCGATTGGGAGCAAAAAGTGTGCGGTTGGGATACCGGGCCAGGAAATAGTTTGCTCGACTTAGCCGTCACCCAACTGAGCGAGGGTAAATTAACATTCGATCGCGATGGAGCCTGGGCGGCTACAGGGAAAGTCTGCGAGCCATTAGTCAGCCAATGGTTGGCGCAGGAATATTTTTGCACCCCGCCACCCAAATCCACCGGGAGAGAACTATTTGGTGCAGAATATCTCAAAAATTGTCTCGTCGATGCGGTACCATATCAACTTACACCAGCAGATTTATTAGCAACTCTGACTGACTTGACAGCTAGCAGCATTGCTGATAGTTATCGCCAATTTTTACCGCAGTTGTCTGCTGCTACCGACGTCATGGGATCTCAGCGAGTCTTATTGTGTGGGGGTGGCAGTCGCAATCTCTATTTGCGCCAGCGGCTCCAACATCGCTTGCCACATACTCAAATCGCCACTACCGACGAGGCGGGAGTCAATGGGGACTATAAAGAAGCGATCGCCTTTGCGGTCTTAGCTTATTGGCGACATCACCATATTCCGGGCAACTTGCCAGCAGCCACTGGCGCAAAAAAACCAATGCTATTGGGAGATGTCCATCCTCTCGAATGAATTGGGTATATTTAAAATAAGCTTGTCTATTATCACCCTTAATTTAAAATTATTAAGAAAGTTAACACGCTACAGGTGTGGCTCGCCGTAGCGGAAATATCCAGCTAGAGGCAGAAACAAGACAGTCGAGAGTTAAGGCATAGAAACTTTTTAGCCTCAGGATTAATTCTAGTTCGCTCGACACTGAAAATAGCGGTATTGTATATACAAATCGTAGATATTTGCCAGATCCAATTGCGATCTCTGTCATTGGCATTGCCACTAGAACCAGAGCATCGACGACACGAGGCAACCTCTAACGCAGACTCGATAGCTTAACCCGATTGCTTTTGATTTGATGCTCAATTTTTATTTTCAATCTACCAACATCGCTAATTTATTCTCAATCTCATTATCGAGCGGCACGGAGGCATCGATCGCGTGAGAGATGAATTTTATGGCCGTTTACTCGTACAACGCTATCAACTGTTAGAGATAGCGGGAAAAGGTTCTATGGGACAAGTGTATCAGGCTAAGGATACACTTTTAGGCGGCGTAATTGTAGCCGTGAAATTTTTGTCGCGATCGAAAATGAACCAACGGGTGCGCGACAGATTTATGCGCGAAGCCACAGTTAGCGCGCTATTAGGGGAAAAAAGTATTCACATCGTCAAAGTGCGCGATTATGGCGTCGATGATGAAGAAATGCCCTTTTATGTGATGGAATATCTCAAGGGAGATAGTCTCAAAGATGTAATGCAGAATAAACCTATGCCGCTGCCAAAGTTTTTTGGCTTTATGCGGCAAATCTGCTTGGGACTACAATGCGCCCACGATGGAATTGAAATCGATGGCAATATTACCCAAGTCGTCCATCGCGATATCAAACCAAGCAATATTATCATCACCAAAGATGCCACTTTGGGAGAACTAGTAAAAGTTTTAGATTTTGGGATTGCTCTACTCAAATCCGATGATTCTCCAACTGGATTTATGGGCACACCTGCTTATTGTTCTCCCGAACAAATGGATGGCAAAACATTAGATAATCGTGCCGATATCTATAGTTTGGGAATTATGATGTTCCAAATGTTGACAGGAGAACTACCTTTAAAGCCCAAAGCTAGTTCCTTTGAAGGTTGGTTTCAATCCCATCATTACCAAACGCCTAAGTTATTCAATGAAGTTAAAGCCAAACTAGATTTGCCACAACCATTGATGGATATCGTCAATCAATGTATGGCAAAAACAGCAACTCAAAGGCCGAATAGCGTTACAGAAGTCCTCAAAGTACTCGAACAAATCGAGCAAAGTCAATCACAAATATCAGCTCCACTAATAACCAAAAATCAAGGGCAAGACTCCAGCGCACAGATAAAAACACCGCCGACTGCCGATGATATTTGTCGTCAAAGTATCTGGCCTAAAGATAAACCAAGAGCCGAAATAGTATTTCCACAACTAATTCAGCACGAGCAAACCGAATTAGCGACGATGTGGATCATGCTCTCTCGAAGCGATATCGAAAAGTACCAAAACAATAAACCACATTCTCAGTTTCTATTTGTCGGTTCGCCCCATCCAATGTTACTGTGGCTGACCACACTTTACCAAGACGAGCAGCAACATCGGATGTTACCGTGCTATCTCGACCTCAAAAAACCGCTCGGTGAAAAAATACTCCAAATTCTGACCCAGACAAGCACCTATCGATTGGTACTATTTGCACTCGAAGGCGACGAACACTGTGTTTGCACGATCCTGGGTAAAATTCCGACTCGCAAAATCCAACTCCTCAAAGAATGGCTGGTAGAAAGTCAGAGCATCCCCAGCACCCACGGTCAAATTAAAGAAAGCAAACGCTCGCTCAAGGAAGAGTTAGAAACTCTCAAACCCAAGCTGGTAGCTAGTCTTCAGCGTCAGATCTCGAAGAAGTAGATGAGTGGATGAGTAATGAGTAATGAGTAATAAGTAATGGGTAATGGGTAACCGCTCACTCCAGTACTTAAAGCCTAATCCTTAAAGCCTAAAGCCTAATCCCTAAAACCTAATCCCTAATCCCTAAAGCCTAAAGCCTAAAGCCTAAAGCCTAATTAAGCAATACTCCCCCGCTTCCTTGTCTCCTTATACGATGTACCGATATTTTTGAGTCCGGTTTTAATCAGTTCTTGTTCTAATAGGGCAAAAAAGCTCGATCGATCGGCACCTCTAACGACGGCTTGATTGTGAGCCTCGGCTAACGCTACCGGATAGCCATAACCCTTATTGACTTGCGCGATAATTAAACTTAACGCCATCCCCGATAATTGATCGTCTTGAGCCACCCAAGCCGGAACTTCCACTCTGGCAATCTCTGTCCCCACATGTAGATAACAAAAATACACCTTGTGGCGATCGTCGTACCAGTCTAAAATTTTGGCAGTACTTTGCCACCAACAACTGCGTTGTCCGGGAGCTAGTTGGGTATTCCAGAGAGTCGTATCTCTGACGCCTTCAAACTGTTGACAGGGAAGTTTAGTCGCATCGGCACAATGTGTCGGACAATCGGGAACATCGTGCGGACAAGTTAACAACCGCAGTAGATTGAGATTGTCGATACTGCGAGAAGAACTCAGATAACCCACGATCGGAATCCCTGCCAGCCGCAACTCTTCCCAAGCAGCTAAAATCGGATTGAGAATTTGGTCGCGCGCATCTGTCGGTAACTGTTCGAGAAACCAGTAGACTAAAGAGCCATCTACCATCGCTAAGGTGGGTACGCGCGGCTTTCTGGCAACAGCAACAGACTCGGGCATATCTTCAAACCCAAACGGTGGATTCACCCAGTTACAGCCTAATTCTGCTAGGACTGTGGCTTCGGAAACAGCTCGACGATAGCCCAACCATTCTTCGGTACTAATCCCCCATTGGCGAGAGATATATAAATCTTCTTGCTGATAAAAAACTTCGGGAATGCTGTCGAGTAATGGGTGCAAATTTTGCCCGTAATGAATCATCACTCTCCCAACATTAATCAGGTAGCAGTAGGCAATTTCGTGATGACTGGGGGCAATTTGAGAACCATCAGTCGCCAAGACGGTTTGTTGGGGTGGCGGCGCGGCAATATCGATGCGGGTATCGAGCGGTTCGACAGGAACGGATGAGTTAAAAAAGAGCCGATTGCCCCACTGTTGCTGGATTGCAGCTAATTCTACCTGTCGATCGATCGCTTGCTGGAGCGACGCTGTTGCTAATTGTAACCGATGCTGATTTGCCGCAGTTTCCCTGACTAAATGTTGACCGATTCCCGGTAATTGTTTGGCAACCTTGTTGATGTCTAGCATTGGGTGGATGGGTGGATGGGTGGATGGGTGGATG
>NZ_PVWO01000327.1 GCF_003003845.1 Chamaesiphon polymorphus CCALA 037
TTCCACATTAGTTTCGATCGCCTAAATAAGCTGTTAGTCATTTGATTTACGTGTCTTCGCCCCGCTCCCCGCTGTCTTGATGCGCTTAACCGTCTGGAAACCAGACGAGCGCGCATCGCTCCCCGCTCCCCGCCCCCCGCTCTCAAGAAATATAGTATGTGATTTAAATGTTCGACAGCTTAGTCGATCGAAATTAAAGCGTCATAATCCAAAATCCGACCCCTACTCGTCATATTCGTGTTCGAGAATGGCAGGCATCAAAACAGTATCGATCTTATGAATGACACCATTATCGGCGAGGATATCCATCTGAGTAACTAAAGCATCATTAATGCGAACTTTCCCTTCCCCTCGTTTGATGGCAAGTACCGAACCTTCAACAGTTGGAGCTTCATCGATTTCTGCCAAGTCATCAGACTGGACATTTCCCATCACTGCGTGATAGAGCACGATCCGTTTGAGCTTGGGCAGATTGTCGAATAGGGCATCGCGCTCGGCTTGAGGTAATTTTGCAAAGGCATCATCAGTCGGTGCCAAGACGGTAAACGAACCTTCGCTATTTAAAGTATCTTCTAGTTCGGTTGCCTTAATTGCTTTTAATAACACGGTAAAGTCACCAGATTGGGAAGCTGTTTCTAAAATATTAGCCATACTTTCTATTAATTAAAATCTAGGTTGTTATCGATCGAAATAATTAATGCAAGGTCGAAAGTGTCAAATCGCAATGCCAGAATCTTCGATCCTAGCTTTCATCTAAATCTACCAGAAGCGATTAGATAGCTAAAGTCCAACATCCTTCTAGAGAGCATTTTTAGCTGTATCAGGTTTAAAGAGGTAGAGAAGATCGGTTAGTGCTAATGCTCTTTTATTATATGGAAAATACCAAATAAAAGCTCGTGAATTGTATGCTTGTGCCCGAGCGAATCAAACGAAATCGCCGAGCCATTGAGGATATTGTAGTGCTTCTAGCGATCGATAGATTTGCTAGTGGCTAAAAAGATCGAAAAATCTATCGATCGGTTGAATTTAAAAACAAAAAGAGAGCAAAATATTATCTAAAGATTATTAGATTGCACCTGCATAGATAGCAAATCGGTATAATTACATTCAAATACAAACCCCAGTTACCGATCGCTAACAATGGTAAAATCCAGCCTAATATGTAGCATTGCCATCGGTTAACTAACATGAGGCGAAAAAATTAGATGTTTTCTTTACTTTTTCTATTACCTGGAATGTTGCTCATGCTGTGGGCGCAGTTTCATGTCAAAGGTACATATCAAAAATACGCGCAAGTTGGCTCTAATATGGGAATGACTGGAGCGCAAGTTGCCGAAAAGATTTTGCGAGAAATGGGCATTACTAATGTATCGGTAGAGCCGATTCCTGGCGAACTAACCGACCATTACGATCCGAGTGCCAAGGCGGTAAGATTGTCAGAGGTGGTATACGACTCAACATCTTTGGCTGCGGCGGCTGTAGCGGCTCATGAATGCGGTCACGTTCTCCAAGATGTTCAAGGCTACAAGCCGATGAATATTAGGGCAGCTTTAGTCCCGGCAGTTGGCTTTGGTTCTAATATCGGGCCGATCTTAATTATGCTGGGTTTTGGATTGGGCGCAATGGGTGGCATCAGCACTCTATTTATTAATATTGGCATTCTGCTGTTTTCCTGCGTGGTGTTATTTCACATCGTTACTTTACCAGTGGAGTTTGATGCTTCCAATCGCGCACTGAGATTAATTAACGATTTGGGAATTTTGCAGGGTGAAGAACATAGGGGAGCTAAAAAGGTCTTAAATGCTGCCGCACTCACCTATGTTGCCACAGCTTTGTACTCTGTTTTGCAACTGATTCAACTGCTTTTATCCCGCCGGAACTAGAGCTAGAGATCGATTAAACTGGTAGATTAATTAACCAGTATTTTCTACAAAAATGGTAATATTTTAGGAGTTAGGTTTCACGATCTAACTCCTTTTGTTTAAAAAGTAACCAAAAAGGGATCGATATCTATCGTAGGAAGTTAGGCTTGGCGATCGAAAACAAGAAATGGTTATCAGTTATCGGCATCGGCGAGGGGGGAGTGGGCGAACTAAGTCCCGGCGCGCGCGGATTTATCGATCGGGCATCGCTAATTGTCGGCGGCAAACGTCACCTCGCGATGTTGGGTGAGTGCCCTCAAGCTCAATTGGTGTGGGCATCGCCCATCGAATCATCGATCGCTTCGATTCTCAAATATCGCGGTAATCCAGTTTGTGTCCTTGCTAGCGGCGATCCGCTCTGTTATGGCATCGGCGTGACATTGCTGCGATACGTCTCGATCGCGGAAATGACGATTATGCCCGCGCCATCTACCTTTAGCCTCGCTTGCGCCCGTTTGGGCTGGACGTTGACAGAAGTAGAAACCGTAAGTTTGTGCGGGCGTTCGCCAGATTTTCTCGCAGCCATCCTGTCGCCCAATGCCAAATTATTAGTCTTGAGCGCGGATGCCGATACGCCCCAAATTGTGGCAAATTTGCTGACGCAGCTTGGCTATGGCGATAGTCGGATGACAGTCCTCGAACACTTAGGCGGCGATCGCGAGCGCATCAGTTCGGATATCGCCAGGTTGCGCGCTAAAACCGATGTAGCGGCTCTCAATGCGATCGCGATCGAATGCCGGATCGATGCGGATAAGACCCCCTTAAATCGACTCCCAGGGCTGCCAGAGAGCGCGTTTCACCACGACGGACAGCTCACCAAACGCGAAGTCCGCGCGATAACTTTAGCCGCACTCGCCCCCATGCCAGGAGAATTATTATGGGATGTCGGCGCGGGTTGCGGATCGATCGGCATTGAATGGTTGCGCTCTCATCCCCGCTGTCGGGCGATCGCGATCGAGCAACATACCCATCGACTGCATTTTATTACCGATAACATGTCAGCTCTGGGCACCCCCCACCTCCAACTCGTGCAGGGCAAAGCACCCGAAGCTTTGGCCGATTTAGCAACTCCTGATGCCATCTTTATCGGCGGCGGCGTAACGGCTCCCGGCTTACTCGATACCTGCTGGACGGCATTGCGATCGGGTGGTAGATTGGTTGCCAATGCCGTGACGGTAGAGAGCGAACTGGAGTTATTGCGATGGCAACAACAAAATGGTGGCGAACTCAGCCGCATCGCCATTCAACGCACGCAAAATATTGGCGGTTTTCTGGGTTGGAAACCATTAATTCCGGTTACTCAGTTAGTAGCAGTTAAATTAATCGATCGTCGATAATTACACTCGCGCATCGGCATTGCTGATTTGATGTATGATTCCTGGCAATCGTACATTCTCTACCCCCCTCCCCGCTCCCCGCCATCCTCTCTACTTTTTCATACTTGAACTCAGAAACGCCACACTCGCACGTCAAAGTTTAAGGATCGAGAGTCGATTTAGATTTGTGGAGATCTCGGCTGGATCTGTCTCGATCGATAAAATTCCACTCGTCTCGATCTATGATTGAGGACGATCGAGAATTCGCGCAACTCCCCACTCCCCCACTCCCCCACTCCTAAAGAATGTTTCGTCTTTCTATCCAAATCGAAGCCATTTTGTACCTCAAGGGACAACCCCTAGATTTAGCAGTTATTGCCGAATGTGCGGGCTGCGATCGCGATGCTGCCGAAACTGCGATGATGGAGTTGATGGATGATTACGCCCATCGCGATAGCGCGCTAGAGGTAGTAGAAACGCCCAAGGGGTATACCCTCCAGTTACGCGGCTCGTTCCAAACGCTGATCGATAAAATGATTCCCCCCGAAATCGGGACGGGTGCGCTGCGAACTTTGGCCGCGATCGCCATTAAGGGATCGATTTCCCAAACCGATTTGGTAGAATTAAGAGGTAGCGGTGCCTATCAGCACGTTCAAGAACTCGTTGAAGTAGGATTTGTCCGCAAACGACGCCAGCAAGGAAGTCGTTCTTCCCTATTGCAGGTAACTGATAAATTCCACCGAACTTACGAACTTAACGATCTCCCATTGCAACTACCCATCGCTGCTATTCCCAAGCTAGCTGATGAAGAAGATGTCGATAATATTGCCCCACCGGATGAAGATGAGGGGGTGGATTTCACCACTGACGATCGCTCGACTAGCGAAAACCAATAGCCTACCAAAACCTATACTCTCTAACAATTGCAACCTCAATGAATGCGGATAACCGTTCTGAGGGCATACTAATAATAGCGATCTTATCACTGCGAACTGCTCGATAAAACAGTATCATATTCTTATCGAGTCAAAAGCTTCAAAGCTGACTAAACACCACTCTCGATCCATCAAATTAAGTCATAATGGCATTTAATCCTGATTTTCTGGAACGCAAATCTGAAGATGCTCAGGTCAATCAATTGCTGAAGTATCTTCAACATCAATCCCCAGAAGTCTTAGCGCAAATCGCTAAGGCCACAACTCCCCAGGTAAAAGATATTATCACCCACAACATCCAAGGTTTGTTAGGGATGTTGCCTAGCGACGGCTTTAGCGTTCAAGTTACGACCGATCGCGATAACCTCGCCAATCTCTTGGGTTCGGCGATGATGACTGGATATTTCTTGCGCCAAATGGAACAGCGGATGGAACTAGAAGACATGCTCACTGGTTCGAGTTCGATTTCCAGCGACGAAAACCGCGAGTAAGAATGCCCGCTCGATCTCAACTGCGCCAGTGTAAGATTTGAGATTTAACCGGATTGCTAAACTCGCGATTCTCGCCGATCGATTTGAGATATTCCGATCGGAGTTGGTAGTACCACTTGGCTTGGGTATCAGCATCCCTGATTAACATCAATGGTGGATTGTATTTTAAACCAATTTGTTGCTTGACCACCATATCCCGATCTTGACCCAAGAAGGTGGTGATAAATGGTTGAATCAGCCACCGTAAGGGTTTGAACCAGGCAACGGTGGTATAAAACATCGTCGTGACTTCTGTCTCCATCTCCGAAATCGGGGTAATTACCGTGAGATTGCACACCCGATTGGTATTAGTCACGATCTGTTCGATCCGCACGCCAGGTAAACGGAAGGCGATTTCCACCTCTGCATCGCCACCGAGCAATTTATAGAAGAAAGTTTGTCGTTCCAACCGATGACGGCGCATGGTAAAGCCGTAGGGAGAAGGATCGAAGGCTTTAATTTCATCTGTGAGGATTGTATCCGCTCTCCACCACCACGCACGATGTACGAACGGAACGTGGGAAGGATCCATCAGTCCTACCACAGCATGGTCGATAAAGCAAGGGAATTTCATCGTAAATGTCGATTGATGCGCCACACCTTCAAATCCGGCGATTTCTGGCACCGTTTGCTGTGGCTCCCGATCGTCATTGCGATCGAGATCGGACATATAAATCCAAATATTGCCCTGAACCTCGCGCACGGGATACCGCCGCACCTGAAACTTACTCAAGTCCAAATCTTGGTCGGCATGTAAAGCTGGAATTGCAGTACATTGTCCCCCATCGTCGAATCGCCAGCCATGATAGGCACACTCGATCTCTTTACCATCAAATCGCCCACAACTGAGCGGCACGGCACGATGAGGACAGATATCGCGCAGGGCAAACACTTCACCCGCCTGAGTGCGTCCGAACACCACTGGTTCGCCGAGGAGCTGTTTGGCGAGCATCTGACCCGCTCTGATGCGTTCGGCGGGTAGAGCATAGTACCAAATATTGCGCAGGAAAGTTTGTTTCAGTTCGGTCACGAGTTTCGGTGTTGTTAACAGCAATTCGCCGATAGGCACGATCGACGGTGAGTTCCGCACTTATAAAGTTTATAGTATATGAGACTTGTCAGCATCACCTAGCTAGTTCATGAGCGGTACATACAAAGCAACTGGGATTAATCTCAAAACAATTCCGATCGGTGAAAACGATCGATTGGTGACGATTCTCACCCGCGAACATGGTTTAATTAAGGCGATCGTGCCCGGTGCGCGCAAGTCCAACTCTAGTCTGGGCGGACGCAGCACGCTATTTATGGTCAACGAGCTATTAATTGCCAAAGGTCGATCGTTAGATAAGATTACCCAAGCTCAGACGACGATTTCTTATGGCAAATTGATTGACGATTTGGGCAAACTTGCCGCCAGTCAATACTTAGCCGAAATCGTGCTAGCGCAAGCCTTGAGCGATCGACCGCAAGAGGAATTATATCAATTATTATTGCTACATTTAAGCAGGTTAAATGCTCTCGATCGCGGCGATAATACCGGATCGATCGCGCATTTATGTCAAGGCATTTTTCACCTGCTGGCTCTCGATGGGATTGCGCCTCAAGTCTACGATTGTTGCATTACCAGGCAAGCGATCGAGCCAAATTTTACCGCGATTAACTGGCAAACTGGATTTAGCATCGAATCGGGTAGTACCGTCGGCTTGAATCTGACTACAGACGATCCCAGTATTGCCATCAATTATCGCCTGACAGCTCTAGACTTGCTCTGCTTTCAACATCTATCCGATCCTAATCTGGACAGGCTCGATCTCACACTCGATAAATTTTCCCTCGACACCATCTCAGATCTCGAACTTGCTGGCGTCTGGCGGCGACTCGAACGCATCTTGCGTCAATACATCCATTACCACCTTAATATTCAGATTCGCTCCGCAGCTCTGATCGATCTATAGGGTGGGGAGTTGGGAGTTGGGGGAATCAGCAATGCCCAATTATCAACTTACGGTTCGCTCATTTTCAGGGAGGGTCATCAGATTGTGGCCCAAGGCAAGTATAAATCTCAACTGGAAAGTTC
>NZ_PVWO01000328.1 GCF_003003845.1 Chamaesiphon polymorphus CCALA 037
CCCCAAGACTGGGCAAATTGGAAAGGGTAAATAAATAATTGATAATTGATAATTGATAATTACCTTTTCCTGAAAGACATCTTTGTCGCCAAAGTCGAAGCTATGTCTACGTCAGGCTAAGCCAACGCCAACGCGTTACGCTGTGCTTATTTTGCAGCCGCTACCCAACCTACGTCTTCGTTATCAATTCTCAATTCTCAATTCTCAATTAATTTACTTGTCCATACAAAACTGATAAAAAAGATCGGCATCTAAAAACGGTTGTCGATCGGATAAATTTTTGAGCCAGTTGTCATCGATCAATCTTTGTCCGAGTGCGACGGCTTGTTGACGATCGAGCGAGAGTCTAGCAGACATCCAATCTACGGCTTCGCGACCGATAAAACAGCGGAGATAGGGGAGGCGAAAACTTTGGGATCGATTTTCGATCGTTACACCTTGTGGCGATCGCATATCGTTGACTAGTTGAGCGAGATTTAGATATTTAACTATATCCCAAGCATCTTCGACGATTTTAAGTATGTAGCGATCTTCATACCAAATTGTCGCAATATCGCCATCTTCCACTAACAGACAAGCTACTGCGGGTTCTGGATCGAGGTAACTGCGACGCATTTCGGTAATTGCTAGCTGACGTTGATGTACGGGATAAGTATTACCACGCACGAATAGATTGCCCTGATAGTTAACCCCGCTGACAATTTCTGATGTCGTGCCAAACTGACGGACGAGTTGACAATAACTGACGTCCTGTGACTTGAGTAACATGCCACTTTATTGCCCAATGGGACTAAATTTAATTTATATATAATCATCGCTGCACGGTAACATCTACGGCGAAGGAATCGCTGCTACTGTGACATATCAATTAATATACCCATATAGACTAACGATATTAACTTGTCAAAAAAAGATCTCGATCTAGGTTCGATCGAGATCTTTTTATTAACTTTTACTAGTATTCAAAAACGAGCGTTTAAAATTAGTATCGGTACCTAAATAAAGTAGGCTATAGCTCGCTATCTCGCTGCAATCGCAGATTGCAGCAATGACTTTGGTTGAGTGAGTAAATACCAACCCGATCGAACTATAAATCGGCACAAAAAGTACCGTTCTGAGATTAGCTTGCTTCGACGATCGTCTAGGTGCGGCAACGACCGAAAATAGGTCGGTTAGTTGACTCCTCGCTCGAACTCGCTTTGAGCGAATGGCATCGAGCGACGGAGATTATCCAAGGCATACTTGATATCTTCACCAGGATCGACTGCAACCCAACCATCGGTCGTGGAAACTCGTGCTTCAAAGTGCAAGTGCGGGCCAGTTGAGTTACCAGTACTGCCGACGCGACCGATGACGGTACCTTGTTCGATTCTTTGTCCTGGTTGGACAAAAATTTCTGAAAGGTGGCCGTAGAGAGTCTGCTGAATGCCGTTGTGTTGAATGACAACTGTTTTGCCATAACCGCCGAGCCAACCAGCCGATACGATCGTTCCCGAACCGGAAGCCACTACAGGCGCGCCCATCGGTGCTCCGATGTCTACTCCCGAATGGAAGCGACGACTCCCAGTAATGGGATGCGTGCGCCAACCAAAGCCCGAAGTAGTGGGAGCTGGGCTAGCGAGCGGATAAATAAATTCCCCGCCAGCGAGATTCGACTGATTTTCGGTGAAAGTCTCAGTTGCCGATTGGGCAATAGATCCAGCCGGACGAACGCTGGGGATTGCGGGGACTACTGGCACCACTTTCGTGCCAGTTAATTTGGGGAGTTGGGCGACAGGCTGGACTTCGATCCTTTGAGTGCGTGGTGTGGAAACTGAAATATCCAAGGCTTTGATACTTGAGGCTTCTACGCGGATGGGAACGGAAGCTGTAGGAGTGGCCGATTTAAGATCTGCGTTCGACCTGCTGGCGACAGGCGGAGTCATCGGCTTGACGACTGTAGAGTTAAGCTCTGCGGCGATCGCGCGTGGATTTTGAGTATAAGAATTAGTTCTCTGTATACTGACGGATGTCGGTTTGAGTGTCGGTAACGCAGTGACTTCTGGAACTGTTCGATAACCCGGAGCTGATTGTGGCAAACTAGCTGGAGACTGGTTATTGACGATCGGTACGGAGCGAGAGATCGGCAACTGTGAGGGTTGCAGGCGGGGTTGGATCTGACTACTAGTAGAGGTAACTCTTTCGCTATTACGATTGGGAATCTTGTCGCTCAAGGGAGCTGGAACGGGAATATCGATAGACGCGATCGTGCCCGATTGGGCTAATGCCGAGCCATTGACGCCGACGGTGTAGTTATCTGCGGTGAGTAGATCGGTATGCTTGGGACGGACGATCGTGCCAGTGGGGGAGATGGCTGCCGAACCAGGGGTAACAGCCAGAGGGACTTCCCGATTTGGTAGTTGTGCTGGAGAGATCGGATCTACTGAGGGCTTAGGAGCCGTTGGTAGATCGGGGCCAAATATCTCTCGCTCTGCCGATTTTGTTGTCTTTTTGGCGATCGATGCCGATGCTTGGATGAGTGCTTGTGCTTCTGTTTGTGATGTAGATATTGGTTTTAGATCCGCCCAAACGATGCCAGTACTACCGATAAAGCTGAGGCTGCCGAGCCAAGCCACAATCTTTAGCAGTAGGGGATTTCGGAAGAAGATACTCAACCGAGGCTGTTTGCGTGAGTGATGCGATATTTTTTCTGCCTTGCTGGTCATAATTAATTTTTAATTTAACGCAGTCATTGTTCAGAACTATTCATCCGCTTCAGCATCGCAAAACAAAACTGGTTAAGTTTGCAGATGTCTAAAGTTACTAACCCTCGTAGCCCAAGGTGAAGGTACCTGGTGCAAAATAAGTTTCAATTACCTCTGTGGTATTTGCAAAACCGATTCGTAATTCGCCTTGTGGTGAGATTCCCAAAACGGTTCCTAACTTACCATTGACGATCGTCGAGCGTCCACGGGCATGAAGTAGTTCCAGATAGTCCAACAGTAAACTGTCGATCGTTGCTGGAGTGCAACGTTTGTACCCGCTTATGATTCCCCTAATGGTACAGCTTGTTAACATCTCGATCGAGAAATTTCGGTAATTTGGCCGATCGTCATTATTTGGTACCAAATTTATAGCGTTCGCTCCAACTGGATTGGCATAATTAATTCCCACTCCCACTATTGCTTGATAAATTTTGCCTTGCGATACCTTGGTCTGGGTTAAAATTCCCCCCAATTTTCGATCGGATAACATCAAATCGTTAGGCCATTTGATTGAGACAGGTATATCCTTTTGTCTTAATTGATGCGCAATCCCCCAAACAATTCCGACTGTTAATTGATGTACATTTGTGGCTGGCAGATCTGGAGAAATTGCTAGCGATAGATACAATCCACCTGGCTCTGATTCCCATTTTTTCCCTTGTTGTCCGCGTCCGGCTGTTTGGGCTTTGGCAATAACAATCGTGCCCGATTTCGCATTTTCTCGATCTATCAATTGAGATATTTTATCATTGGTTGAGGGGAGGTTATCGAAAATATGGAGATTAAAATCTACATCTAGCGATCGATCTTCAGCGAGTAAGTCTAGTATTTTTTGACGATCCATGGGTAATTGATAATTGATAATTGATAATTGATAATTAGGCTGTTAGATATTTGCCATATAGTAAGCACTGCCCAGCATCTAGATCTTAGGCATAATCTATTTTATGAAAAATTGCATACACCTACTTAATATCTACTTAAATTGAAAATTACAATAGCTAATCTCAAACAATTTCAACGATCTCGGTGTAGTCAAAATCGTTAGGGCTGTGCTGAATTAGAGGATAGCGTTGGCGATCGATCTCTAGGTAGTCTTCGGGCGAATCTAACTTAGAAGTATAGTAAGTTAACACATATTGCTTGCCAATTTTTGACTGCATTTCGGTTTCGACTTCATCGCGCCATTGAGTTTTGGTAACTAGGACGACTAGTTGGCTGGCTAGTTGGGGTAAGATCTGGGCAATTTGGCGGCGCGAGATCCGATCGAGACTGCCAAACGGCGAATCCATAACGATTGGGAAGGTATTGCTTTGGGGGACGGCGAGGAGTTTTTGTTCGCTCCATTCGCGCACGCGATCGATAATTCCGCCGATAAATGAGAGGCTGAGGATCTGATTTTCGCCAGTAGAGGCAGCAACGATAGTTTCGACACCTCTAGTATTTTCGACTAAGATAAGTTCGTATTTTTCGGTAATTTTGGGTAGATATGGAGTGACCGAAATAGTTTGAAAAATTCTTTGGACTTGGCGTTCGAGTTCGATCCGAAATTGTTGCTCTTGGCGATCGCGCATGACGATTAATTCTTCAATTGCCGATCGGGTAGCTTGGAGGCGACGTTGGGCTAAACTTTGGCGATCTTGGTTAGCTTGTTGTTTGGTAATTTGTTTGGCTAGCGATTGAACTTGGCCTTCGAGATGAACGATCTGTTGTTTGTTTTGACCTTGAGTGAGAATGAGATCGCGAACTTTAATTTCGATATCGTCGAGTCTTTTTTGCAGATTGCTAATTTCAATATTAGTATCTTGACGTAGTTGAGTTTCGAGTCGATCGATCTGAATTTCTAGTTGGCTGATTTCCGACCTAGCCGTAGTGACAATTTGCTGTTGGAGATCGATCGCTTGCCAAAACTCATCGCCTTTAGTCTGAAGATCTTCGACTTGGGTTATTAACCGCATGGTTGTCTCTTCAATGACCGCAATACTGGCGCGAGACAGCCAGGTTTGAATCTGTAAATATGCGGGGGTATCAGGGTGTAATTCTGCGCCGCACAAGCAATTCTGATGCTGAATCAGTCGAGCGATAAATTCTCGCGATATCCCTTGATTGAGTTCGCCGCGATCGCGTAGCTCGGCAACGAGATGTTGGAATTCTTGAGTGAGATTTGGTAGTAAAACGGTATATGCTTGAGTAGAGATTAATTGCTTAATCGCTGTCTGTGCTTGACGAAGTTGAGTTTGGTGGATCGCTTTAGTACTTTCTAATTCTTGTCGTTGCTGTTGGATGGCTGTAGCGGCGGTGAGTTCGAGGAGATAGTTATTAATCTCGCGCTCGATCTGGTGAAAATTAGCAATTTCGCGATCGATTTCCGCTTGCCGAGATTCAATGTTATCGATCTCTTGCTGGCATTGTTGTTGAGATCTGAGTAAATCTTTAGTTGCGGTATCGCCAATTTGAGCTAGTTCGGTTTCGAGTGTTTTTTTAGCCTCACCTAAATGTTTAATCGATCGATTTAAGACTTCTACACCGAGGAGAATTTTGGTAGCTTCAGCGATTTCCAGTCGTTTATCCTGACGGACGATTTGCTCGATGCGCTCGCCGTCGAAAAAGAAATACTGGTGGAGGCTGGCGGGTAAAATTCTGCCGATGATTTCGTCTGGCGGTTGTTGGGGGTGCAGCCATTTACCATCGGCATCGCCGATATATAAATAGAGTAATTCGTTGTTGACGATATTAACTGTGTCTTGCTGCTTGTAGGCGCGACACATCCGTTTGGCGCGGTAACGTTTGCCATCGTGCTCCCAGGCGACTTCTACCCATGTATCGACTGCGGTACCGATCTCGGCTTCGGCGATGGCGCGCTTATTGACTAGTTGCTGAGATTCGGCAAAGGCGGCGGTAAATTTTTCGTAGAGTACCCAGGTAAACGCATTGAGGAGGGTGGTTTTACCCGCACCATTATTGCCATGAACGATGGTGGTGTTGCGATCGTTATCGGTAGCCAGACGCACTTCTGGCGTTTCGCCATAAAATTGGCGGAAGTTACACAGCCGAATGGCAGTCAGTTTCATGTAACTACCTCTTTAACGATCTTGAGAATATCATCATTAATCGGCGAATTCTTTTTGCGATCGAGTCTGTCTCGTTCGAGTTGGAGGACGCGCTCGACGATCTGACGGACTTCAGGAGTAAGGTGTGGAGTCATTATATGGAGATATCGATCTCGGAAAATACTAAAAATATAGAAAAATTCTGTTCGTATGGAACTAAATTCTAAAGAACGGCGTCAAGTTTGATAATTGCAACAATTATTATTGTATTATGAAAAAGCTTTTACCCCTATTCGCGATCGCGGCTACTTGTATCGTCACAGCACTCACTCAAGCCCCTGAAGCGGCAGTAGCTGGCGGTCTCGGTAACAATTATATCGGCCCCGCAGTTACTTTTGGCGGCGGACAAACTGTCTTTGGTATCGACAGTAAACTAGGTATTGCGGATAATATCTCTCTCCGTCCTTATGTACTTTTCCCCTCTGGTGGTACGCAGTTTGGTACGAGTGTGACTTATGACTGGGATCTGCGTCAATCACAGATCGCGTTTACTCCATTTATCGGTGTTGGTGTTGGTTTCCAAACAGGTAACTCGAATACTACGACTAATGGTTTTGCCCAAGTTGGTGCAGATTTCAATGTTGATGAAAGCTTTTCTTTGTTAGGTTCGGTAGCAATTCCTTTTAACAGCAATAATGCGAATACTAGCGTTACTGTAGGTGCTAATATCCGCTTCTAAGCGATCGAGATAGTTATAACACCAGGGACGACTTCCAGTTATTGGCCGCTCTAGTAACTAGTTAACGTCAGTTCGAGTTAAAGATTTCCCGTGGAGGCCATTCTTGGACTAGTAATTAGTTTGAGGTTGATGGCGCTAAAGAACCCGGATCTTGGGGAGGCTCCCCCCAGACCCCCCGTTGAGGGGCAGGGTGCCGCCCCTCAAACTCCCCTGCACAAGGGTCGATCTGT
>NZ_PVWO01000026.1 GCF_003003845.1 Chamaesiphon polymorphus CCALA 037
GTTTCAACAAACTGACGAATCACCTCTTTATCGCGCGAGACGATCGTTTCGGTCATCCACTGCGCAAATTGCAAGGCGAACATTTTCTCATTTGCCGCTCTCAACCCCGCCGGACTATTGACGACCAAAGTTTTGGCTGGATCGATACAGTCGAGAATATAAGTTGTATATAAGTAGGGTACATCTACAGGCGGGGCTGTCCGCCTGAAGACGGCATCCATTTCATCCAAAGGGTGGAATACTACATCGCCTAACCTAAACCAGTCTTCCTGCGCCACCCAGCGGCCAGCTTGGAGCTGTACGGGAGTCAGTTTGACTGACTGAAGAAATCCCCACGCCCGACCTTCCACGACGCTTAATTTTTCGGCTTGAGTAATCCACACCTGATGTCCCATTCGATCTGCTGCTTCCATCAATGCCACGCTGGTATCGTGAGTGGGATCTAGTTTGGCGATCGGGTCGATAATAAATGTTAGTTTCATCGGTTGGGGGTTGGGAGTTGGGAGTTGGGAGCGGAGTTCGAGGAAATGGTTGACACCTAGATTTTAGGTGGTGGTGTAATGGCGATGCAAGCAGATCGATCGAGATAAATGAAAAGAAGGGGTAATTTAATGAATTACCCCTTGCTGTTAATGTTATTTGGTGTCGAGCGAGCGAAGACTAGCGTTTCATCGACTGATAACCGCGCCAAACGCCAACTAAAATACCTTGAAGTTGGACTAAATGAGCCTCAGCTTCGATCGGTTTGTACTTAGCATTAGCAGGCTGGAGTGTCACCTGCTCGCCTTGACGGTGATAACGTTTGAGAGTAGTACCTTGACCTTCGACGCGTGCGGCGACGATCGTGCCATTTTTCACATCAGCGGAGTCTTTGACGGGCTGCATGATTGCCATATCGCCCTCGACGATCGAATCTTCGATCATACTATCGCCCATCACTTGCAGCGCGAAATAATCGGACTGATGAAAAATCGGCGATAAATCTAATTTGTCAGCCACATCGGTAAAAGGCTCGACCAATCCGCCTGCCGCGATCGTCCCATAAATGGGTACGCCACTGGCTGCATATTTGAGAATTTTAATGGTTCTGGCCTTACCTTCTGCCCATTCAATAAAACCTTTACTACGTAAATGTTCTAAACGACTTTGAATTGGGGCGGGCGATTTGAGGTTCATCGCCTGCATCATTTGACGGATCGAAGGTGCGTGTTGGTGTTCGCGAATATAATCTACTAACCAATCGTAGAGTTCTTGTTGGGCTTTAGTTAATTCCATAAGGCGATCGTGTAACGTCGGCTTTGCCGAATCGACTCAAATTCAATATATAACTACTATAGAGCGGTCGTACTATTTAAGTCTAGTCAATTATTTAGTAATTATCTAAATAATTTGAATTACGGATAAGCATATGGCGATCGGATCTCGATCGATTAGCCTTCCATAATTGGAAGATTCGATCGCTATCGATCGTTGAGTGGATACATTAATGCCAAGCTTGAGCTGCTGTCTTGTTTTGTCTGACGACTAAGCACCAACAAACAGATCGGTGCGACTATTTATTGTTGAGGTTGCGAGCTTTATAAAAGGTTTCTAGGCTGTTGATATCGCCGACAAATCTCCAGTGCCAAGGCTCGTAGCTAATTTTTTGAATATTATCTTTGGGAAAAGACAGCTCGAAACCATAGGTGGCGGCGTTAGCCTTCATCCATTTATAAGCAGGTGTCGTATCGAAGTTTTGATTGAGATTTGTTGCTGGTACCGTACCATCTCCGATATCGACAGCATATCCGGTATGATGTTCGCTGTACTTGGGCGGCGCGCTAATTTCGGCGCGTTTGGTGGGTCGTTGTCCGCGTTCGGCACCGACGCTAAAAAATAACCGTTTTTGATCTTCTACCGATCGAAATGCGGAAATTGTGGTGATATTTACCCCGCTCGCTCTAGCGGCTGCTACCATCGCTTGAAATTTAGCCGCCGCAGCTTTACGCAATCGATAACCACCGCCGATCGAGACTAGTTCGGCGTCGGGGGCTTCGGCATAAGGTAAATGATTTAAAACATTATCGGTGTCGGCGGACTGAGCGGGGGTGGGGTTTTGACTGACAGGATCGTTACTAGTCGCGGTATTGACGATCGGGGTTTGGACGATCGGCGACTGACGTAAAGCTGTAACTACCAAAAATGCTGCGCCACTAGAGGCTAAGATCGTCAATCCGATGGCGATACCACTGATGGGACGTCTGGGGACTGCGATAGTTTTGAGGCGATCGGGTCGAGTTTTATCCCCATCCCGCAGGGCTGCTGGGATGTCTTCGGCTTTACCTAGATTAGCCGAGTTATTTGCTGGTCTAGACCGATCTGAGTTACTCAACTGTTGCTCCCTGTTGCGACTATATTGCATTTTGACATATTGTTGACGCTCGGCGAGAAAAAGATTGTCAGAGTCTAGATTTGGCTCTTTCTCTAGTATTCCCGTCGATCGCTGCTTTGTGGCGATGAGTACGAGCGGTTACTCAATCTGGTATTTAACGTAAGTTAGTGCATCTTTACTGCGAAGATTTCTAGTTCTGTAGAACCCGGGTCTGGGGGAGGCTGTCTTGTCTCGCTAAACCGTCGGGAAACCCGACGAGCGCGAGCCGCTCCCCCCAGACCCCCCGTTGAGGGGCAGGATGCCGCCCCTCAAACTCCCCTGCATAAGGGTTTGGATAGTACTAAGTTGAGCGAATCGTTCTCGGAAGAATACTTAGGTATGAGGTTGTCTGAGCTGAATTCCTTTTTGGAAATAGTTTTTAGCAATTGGCTTAGGCCGAACTGACGTTATTTACGATCGAATCTTTTTAAGAGTACCTGGTAACTTCTATTTCTGCAATCGAACTGCTTCCCCAAATGGAAATTGGGATAAGTCTAGTCCCCCAGGGGTGACTACCCACAGAGTGGGGATCGATGGTGGATGCAGAGGAAATTCTCCGTAGCCGTCGGTGAGATAAATGCAGATCGATTGGGTATGTTCGTCCCAGCTTTGAGCTACTCGATCGAAAAATGCCCCGAATGATGTCCCGCCACCGCCTTGGGGGCTGGGGATGGGTGAATCGCACGTTATTGGATAGGGGCCGTAAGTATCTCGATCGACATAATATAAATTACAGGCTAAATGAGGATATGCACCGATAATTCCGCTGACTTCGCTGATGAATAGTTCTAGGGTGACTTCGCTCACCGAACCGCTAGTATCGATCGCGATATATACCTGCAAGGATTCACTTTCTAAGGCTTCGAGATAGAGTCCCCGTCCGACAAACCGTCGATCGAAACCCTGAAAATCTGTCGGCGTCCGTGCTAAATATCGCCACAGATACGATCGCCAATCTAATTGCGGATTGAGGTTGGATTCTAATTCTCGCTCGATGCCTAGTGCCAATTTACCCCAATGAGATGTCCGATCGCTGGCGGTGGCTTGTTGGAGTGCCTGTTTCCAGTAGGCGGTTATTTCCGCTTTGTGGGTGCCTGTTTGAGGTTGACTGAGTCTGCGTGCGGACGAATCGCCGATCGTGCCTGATGTAACACGATCGGCAGTGGGGGCGAGAAGATCGGGATAGGCTAATTGAAAGCGATCGGTTCCCGTCGCTCTCAAGATCTCATAGACTTCTTCGACACTCGAATGCTCTAAATTCTCATCGCGCAATCCACCTGGTGGTAGTTCAAACCCGCTCTGGCGCATAATCATCCCATTGACGACGATATCCGCCGCAATATTCCAAACTTGTGGTTCCCGCTCTTGGAGGCGCAACGGATGCAAGAGCGCGGCGTGCAAAATTTCGTGCAAGATTAAGCCATCTTGTTGCTGTTTGGACAACGAGCTAAGAAATCCCAGATTGAGACGAATATCGCGTCCATCGGTAGCGGCACAAGGAATGCTCGGATCGGCGATAAAGTTGGCAAACATGGCAAGAGTGCCAAAAAATGGCGATTTTGCGCGCAACCGTAATAATGAGGCACTAATGAGATTGGTAAAGTCAACAGTCAAAGAACACTGATTCATTCTTTAATTAATCCCACGCGCATGGATCTAATTAACAATTAGATAATCGCTACTAAAAGAATAGAGATTGTCTAAAATTTAGATTGCCAAATTTGCCAATAGCAATCCTTGAATGATGGTTTCGACGATCGGAGCCGGGAGCATCTCGCCCCGAAAATCAATAAGTTGGACGACGATTAAATAGGCGATCGCGAGCACGATCGAAATGGTGCCTGTAATAATTGCAACAATTTTGGAACGATCCATAGATGGCGATCGAAAAGAATGAATATCTATTTTTCCTCAATGCTAGCACAAAAATCTCATACTACTAATAAATAATAGTAATGGCTAATTATTGCTTCGATCGAAAAATATTGCTACCGACCTGATGGTGTGATGATACTGACAAACAAGCTACGTGGCTGGTACTTAGTTACAAAATTATCGATCGCATCGCGATCTAGCAACGTTGTAATTCCGATACAACCAGAGGTACCATCGTAGCCGTTACGCTTATTAAAACTCGGATCGAGATGAATTCCCAAGCCAGTTCTTTTAGTTTCAAATCTTGGGAAAATTCCAATAAAAGTAGCTCCAACTTCAGATGTCATTCCCGGAATAACTTGACTGCTAACTTCGTAAATTCCATCTGGTAAAGGTGCAGAATTATTACCGATATGTCGATCGGCAGCTTGAGTATTGGCAGTACCAGACACTACATTAAACGTTCGATACTTTCGTCCATCTACGTAAGCTTCAAGCACATAAATCGGATTACCGACTTCGTTAGTTCCGCGACTGAGATATCTAACTAGCTTGAGATAATTACCATTTCCGGATAATCGAGATACTGCTGCCAATCTTCGCCTAGAATCAGGCTTGGTTTGGCGATTGTCTCTAGCAGTATTTTCTGAAGAAAGTTCGGTATTTACTATGACTGCTTTGTTGCGCTTTAAGACCGATTTTGGCAATGACGATCGTTCGATCTCTAGCTTTATAGGCTCGATCGAATCGGTAGCTAACTTCCGTTTTGCTCTCAATATTGGTTTAGATTTACGATCGCGTTCTTTGACAACTATTGTGGAGCCATTACTCGCACGAGAATTAGACCAATATGGTGTCACTGTCATCGATTCCTGACGCTCGGTGGAATCGATCGATTTTGCGGGGACTGGAATGGTAAGATTGAGATCCTTTACTGATGGTAAAGATTCGATGCGGCGCGACCGAGCGATTTGTTCGGCACTAGCAGGGGCAATGCTGGCAGTTGCGATAAATAATGGCAGCACGATCGCTCTCGACAACCAGTTAATAGTCGATAGTTTCATTGGTAGTTGGTAGTTGGTAGTTGGTAGCTGTTATTTGATGGTTGGGTTGTTAGGGATTTAAGGATAAAAATTAAATTGTTCTTAGCACCAATTTGCATAAAAACTGAGAAGCTTAAACCTCTTTTGTTTGCAAACAAAAGCTTGGTGAGTCTCGGTTGAGTATTTTATAAAAATTGCTAAATATTAAATTAACGATCGCGATTGAGCGATTTAATTACCGTGTTACCATCGCTGATTTTCCATTGACCGCGATACTTAGTTAAGGCAATAGAAGATAATTGATGAGATGTTGCCGATCCTCCTTGTCCTCTCACTTTCATTACTTGGTCGATATTTACTAAAGCATTATTTTCTGAGATCGAGACTAACTCAATATTCTCAACTTCGATACTCATGCCGACTCCAGCAGCTCTCATACGAGCGAAAAAACCTCGTAAATAGCCCTGTTCGGTAACCGATCCTGGTACTGTAGCTCGCTCCATCCGCTCGACACTATATTCATTAAAACCGCGATAGTATTGGGTTAAAACTCGATGAATACTTTTAATATCACTGCGCTGCTGGGCATTAATCTGACTGGGCTTTTCATCTTTAGTAATCAATTTCTGATGTTCGTCAGCAGAGATCGAGCGTGTGGGGTCGATCGTAGCACTAGCAGTCAGAATGGAATTAGTAGAGACTAAGACTAAATTGCTAATCGCCGCAAGCACAGTAAGGGGCAGATATTTCAACATCATGAAGAGCGATTGATAATTGATAATTGATAATTGATAATTGATAACTACTTCTGCCCTTTCGGGAGAGGATAGCAATAATAAACGATCGGGTTCGATCTCCCCTGTTAGTAGGGAGACTTCACACCTATTTTTAGTGGTAAGTGTCAGATGTATTGTTCTGTTATTTACATCAATTTCACTTAAGCATCCGGACGCTTTTTTAGTAATTCGGCAAAAATTTCGATCGAGACTGTTTGGAGCGATTGTTAAACTGTCACAAGCAAACGACACGAATCGGTCGCACTAGGCGAGGATAGTAGAGAATTCCGATCCAAATTTGAGGATTGACAGGATTGACAGAATTGGGTTGTCGGTACTATCTATCCATTACCCATTACCCATTACCCATTACCCCTTCACTCATCCACCCATCCACCCATCCACCCCTATGCCCCAGCCTCCAGCAAAATCGATCTGGTTAGAGTTGCAGATCGATCCTGACAATCCCGAATTGTTAGCTATTCTCGATCGCTTGGCGCGATCGCAAATGCTCGATCGATCGCAAATCCTTAACATTGCCCAGGCTTGTTTGAGTGAGGAGCTGCCTGTGGTGCAATCTAGTAAGATTGCGCCTATTGCCCCACCCGAAGTGCTGGAGCCACAGATTGTCGCACCCATTCCGTCTTCAGTTCGCACCGTATGGCAGAACCTCAAGGATGAGTTGAGCGTGCGCTGGCTGCTGTTTTTGGGTGTATTTTTGGTGATCCTCTCCTCTGGGGTGTTGGCGGCAACTCAGTGGTCGCGGTTTCCGGCGTGGGGGCAGTATGGCTTGCTGTGGCTGTACACGATCGCGTTTTGGGCGGTGGGGAGCTGGGCGCGGAAACAAGAAGGATTGCGTTTGACGGCTAACACGTTGCAATTAGTGACGCTGTTATTGATGCCTGTTAACTTTTGGGCGATCGATTCATTTGGATTATGGCAGCAGCCGTTGGGACTCGTAACGGCGATCGTGGCTGGAATCGGGCTATTGGGGGTTACTTATCTCAAACATCAACAGCAGCGGGGACGTGCCGATTTTAGGCAGTCTGGTTTACTGTTAGCTACATACACGATTGTTAGCTGTTTGCATTTAGGCTGGCAAATCCCCTACTGGTCGGCGATCGCGATTTATATTGGGGCGATTGGGGTGGCGATCGTCTTGCAAAAAATTCGCCAGATCGAAGGTGGCGCGCTAACTATTTATGGCGTGGGGATATTGCTGCTGCGGGGTTTGGTGGTAGTGCATTTACCGCTTTATACCTTTGGTTTGGCGATCGGAATTGTGGGTTGGTTATTTACCCAATGGGGACTCCAAAAACACCGTCGCTTTGCTCGGATGATGCGGAGCAGTCACGCTGCATCGCTGCGGACGGAACGCTATCGATCGACACTGCGTAATTTAGCCCGACTATACCAACAAATCGGCGTTAGTTTGCTTGGATTGGGCTGGTTATTTGGGATGGGCGACTTACTCAGCGCGCCCAAAAATAGCTCGTGGCAAGCCGTCGCAGTCAGCGTTCTAACCTTAATCTGGCTGTGGCAACGCCTGCGCGACCGTCAGCAATATCGAGAAGTTAACGCGCTATTTTTTGTCGGACTGCAAACATATATCCTCAGCAGCTTTCTATGGTCGCCCTTGGCTACTGGTGCCATCTTTGCCAAAGTATTACCGTTCTTGTTGCTAGTATTCGGGCAAAACTATATCGTCGCTGGTTCGTTGCTGATTTTCCCATACTTATTGCTGTGGGTATGGCTGACTGACTGGTTCTGGAAGCAAGGCTGGCATTTACTATCGCGGAGGGGTGAGGTGCTAATTTTGGGTACTGGCGCGTTAGTACCGCTATTTAATCTCACTAACCCGCTGAGTTTACTACTCGATCTGGCGATTTCTACGGCTATCTTGCTACAGCTCACTCTACGGTATTTACCGACTAGATCTAGCTATATTTACATTACACATCTGACTGGCTTGGCGACCATTTTTGCCGCCCTAGCCTATCGCTGGGACTGGTGGATTGCGATCGCTCGGAATTTTGTCACCGTCCCAGCCCAAAAAGCCCAACTCCTCGATCTGGCAGTACTTGCAATATCCGCGAGTGTTTTGACTGCGATCGAATTGTGGCTCTCAGCGCGATCCGTGCGTCGCGAAACAGATGGTTGGTTGCGTAGTAGTTGGCACATGGGCTTAGGATTGGCAATCTTCGCCTATAGTTGTTTCGCGCTCTTTGCTAGATTCCCCGTTGCTGGGGGAATTTGGCCGCTGTGGTGGCTGCTAGTACCGATCTCGTTGACATATATCGCTACTCGCCAACCGCCCGTACAGCCGTGGCAATTAGCAGCCCAAACTCCTGCCGCTTGGTATGCAACATTGGGAATGGGCATGGGAGTAAGTTTGACGATCGATCGACCGGAATGGCGATCGATCCTATTAGCTGCTTCTGTCGGGTTGATGTTCCCGATTGTCAAACGGCTCAAACAGACTCTACCAGCGGCAATTCACATCGGCTGGGGCTTGGGATTGGGCATTAGTTTATTGGCTGGGCAGATTTTAGTCAATTATTGGCTGATAATTGGCTCGCTGACTTGTGCGTTGCAGTGGTTTGTCAGCCCTAAGTTAACTCGAATCTATGCGGTGGCTAGCGATCGCTGGGCGATTGGGTTAACCGGAGTGGGACTATCGATCGGTTCGCTGGAATATGCTTATAATGTCGGGATCGATCTCGACCCAGGTACCCTGGTGAGAGCCACGACACCTATCTTTGAAAATACTCATCTGATTACGCTACTCGCGACTGGAATTTTGGCCATTGCCATTCGATCGCGCAGCCGTTGGCAAGATTCTTTAATGCCCCAGTGGGTATGGTTTTGGAGCTTGGCATGGACGGGACAAATTGCCCTGGCTGCGGTGGTGCAGTTGCTAGGTGGGAATACTTTATCTCTAGCAACCGCAAATATTCTAGCCGCATTTCCCGTCTGGAGCTGGCTGACTGTGACCGAGCGGCGGCTACCGCAACAATTAGCAGTACCGGGTGCAAAATTATTGCCCTGTCTGCTGGCTGGCTGGGGATTGCTACTCCGATTGCCATATTTCAATGCCTATACTGGATTGCTGACGATCGTGGCTGGGGTGGCGTTTATCCTCGCCAGTCGGCAAAATGTCAGAGCGATCGGTTATCTGGGCATCTTATTAATTACTTTGGGCTGTTACGAGCTAATTACGCACTATCTGCTCCAAGCTCCCCCTGGTGGCAATCTTGCTGATGCTTTTACCGTCTATGGTTTTGTCACCGCACTACTCGCCCTAGGCTATCGAATTAGCGTCTGGTGGCAACAACGCCAAGGTCGCGATTTGTGGTGGAATTTCCCCCTCAAACACTTAAAAAATGTCGCTCACATTCATTGGGCGGTAGCGAGTACCTGGAAAATTGCGGCAGCCACCATGCCCGCCGTACCCATACCTCAGCTCACATTACTGCACCTATTTATTAGCGTGCTATTAGGCGGCTACGCCTTGATTCAAGCTAGAGAGCGAGATGGCGGCGATTGGTGGATTTACGTAGGCTTGGCAGAACTATTGGGCGTCGGAGTGTATGCTCGATCGATCTTCCAGAATTTAGGTATCGTCGATGAAGGGCTGATTTTAATCGCTTGCCTGATGGGCTTGCTCATCTTACTGGCTCCCTGGCGACAATGGGGTTGGGACGATCGACCCTGGCGACAAGTTGCTCTGATACTGCCACTATCGCGGGTAGTATTTGAGTGGGATCGGATTTCGTTACTCAATTTGGCAATTCTGGCTGTCTTTTATGCTGGAGTAGCGCGCCGACAACGCCAGTTTGGTTGGGCTTATTTAAGTCTGGTATTTATCAACTGGGCGGGAATGCGAGCATTAGCTCTATATCAGTTAACCAGTCCACTTTGGTATGCCACCCTCATCGGGATATCGATTTTAATCGCAGTCCAGTGGGATCCTTACTGGCACAATTCTAAGCAAAATCGGCATTACGGGCGGATATTGGGCAGTGGTACGATCGCGATAACAGCCATATTATGGCATCAACCGTGGCTGCCGATCTGCATCGGACTCGCGATCGCCATTTTGGGTATAGTTCTCAGAGTGCGAGCTTGGCTATATGTGGGCACGATCGCTTTTATCCTCACCAATTGTTATCAATTATTGCTGTTAATTACCGAATATCCAGTTACTAAATGGGCGATCGGATTATTAGCTGGCATCACGATTATTACCCTCGCTGCTAATTTCGAGCGTCGTAAAGAACAAATCGAACGCGCTCTGCAACATTGGCTCGATCGATTGCAGGAGTGGGAATAGCCAGTGAGGTTGGATAGATTTAACGATTAGTTTCTAGCCAACTCATTAACTGCGTAATTTCTTGAAAATCTAATAGTGCTTCGCCCAAATCTTCTAATTTCTCAATAGATAAAGCGACCACTGCGGCATTAACTTCTGCCGATAAAGTCCCAAATCGCCGCGATAATTGTCGCAGAATCAGCGATCGACCTTCAGCTTGACGACCCTCGATCGCTCCTTCAGCTTTGCCTTCAGCTTTGCCTTCAGCTTTGCCTTCAGCTTTAGCATCTTGATAGACTCTGGTTTCTTGTAGTGTAATGCCAATCATTGCTTCTACCTCAGTTCTGGTTAGGCTGGTAAATCTGTAGACCATAATCGTCGAAATCATGTCTATTATCGCACGACTGTTTGGAAGCTGTTGCGATCGAGCGATGAGCGATTTGGCTTTAGTAACTGCATTGTCATCGGTAAGCGTTGTCAGCAACATTGGTAGGCGGACTAGCAATTAAGTCAAACAGGATTGCTGGATATTGTTGGAATAGCTGATAGAAAATGGTGTCGCGACGCATCGGGATTGAGAGATCGGATTATTTTTACTCCACAATATCCGATCGTGTAATCTCCACGATGACTAAAAGAGTAAAAATGTTACAAAAGTCTTCCCACTACTAGATCGATCCCATTCTTAAGCTGCTTCTAATGGTGCCATTGTCAAACCCGCACGACGTAACTGCTGGTGATAGAGTTCAGCTTGTTCTTGGGGGCCGACCCAGACGATCGCTTGTCCTTCAAAATGGACTTGGTTGGTTAGTTCCCAGGCACGATCGTCACTCATGCCAGGGATATAAGTCATCAAACAAGTATGAACGTGCTGGAATGTATTAAAGTCATCATCTAAAACGATGACTTTAAAGTTCGGATAAGGTTTGGAAACCGTTACTGTTTCACTAGATTTTTCAGGCGCGAACACCATATTTACTTCCACTCTTGCCAATTATTATTAAAAATCGAAGTATTTGGGAACGATGTCGGATTTTTGTTAGCTTCTAGGCGTTTGCGTAGCTCTAGCAGCGATGGCGATCGATCGGGGAGATTTTCGACCATTTGGGCGGGGGTAATGCCTTTTTCGAGCGCGTAGGCAATCGTGGTACCAGCCGCAGCCCCAGCCGACCATTCAAATGAGTGAATGCGGTAGGCCGCCGCCGCTACATGGCTGGTGGCGATACTTTTACCCGCTACTAACATATTATCAATCTTTTGCGGAATCATCGATCGCAGCGGAATTTGGAAGGGGTAAGCTT
Source organism: Chamaesiphon polymorphus CCALA 037 (assembly GCF_003003845.1). Classification (GTDB taxonomy): domain Bacteria; phylum Cyanobacteriota; class Cyanobacteriia; order Cyanobacteriales; family Chamaesiphonaceae; genus Chamaesiphon; species Chamaesiphon polymorphus. The sequence continues at coordinate 11,718 of NZ_PVWO01000026.1, forward strand.
GGCCTTCGCCTTTGCGCGCGCCAGAACGTTCGGTGTTATTGGGGGCTTCTGGTGGCGAGTTTTGCATACAGGGGTGAAAATCGATCGCATAGTGACCGATGCCAACTGTATCGGCATAAATGGTCGATCGATTGCGCGGTGTTGGGTTATCTCCAGTCAGGACGTTAAGCGCATTTGCACCAGACAAAACTGCCTGCAAGCGACGATATTCTGCTGGGGATAGTTCTGGCATTTTTTTCGGATCGAGCAGGTTATTGCGGCTCATATCCACCTCTGCAATGACAAATCCATCCTTGTGTCCATAACTAGGTCTGCCGATAATCCGGCGGCCTTCGCGGATGTAGGGATATTTTGACAAGCCATGCGCCGTACCCATGGGCGTGTCCAAGCCACTCAAATAGCGATGATTGGGATTGGGCGTCTTCACCCAATGGTCGGGAGCGTTGGGATCGGGATTGGCGCGAGAATCGGTAGTACCAGCCACTAGCCAATAATAAAATCCTTGGGCGTGTTCTTCGCCTTTGCGGAGAGTATCGGTGCGTAAACCGCCCATCCAACCGCCTGGTTTGAGTTGTCCGCCAATTTGCAGTTGGGATCGATCGAGAATCAAATTATCATTAGCACTACCCGGACGATAATCGTTACCCCACGTCCAGTTTTGCATGGAGATATCACCCGGTGCTGGGGCTGTATAATTAATCCCGCCAAACCTCATTGGTTTGCCAGTGCCCGAACTAAAGATGCGCCGATAGGTGTGGACTAAGCCAAAATCAGCGAGACGTTTGAGTTCGTAGCTATAATATGGAGCGTATTGTTGATAAAAGATGGGTTGGATCTGGAGTTGTGGCTTCTCCGTCGTCTCCATCGCAAACGTGTAAGTAAACCCTTGGGTACAGTAAGGATCGCCCGTCGTAGTTGCGGCTGAGGGTTCGTCGGCAGATCTGGGGTCGAGTCCCAAGCGGTAGGGTACATCTGCTAAACCGATGAGTTCGCCTGTCTCTGTAGCATCGACTACGTACCAGTCGGCGGGTTTAGTTGCTTGCTGTTGGGGGGTTTTATAAGTTGGGATGAGGAGAATTTTCCGCTTTTGAAATTTGGGAGAATCCTGATAAGTATAAGCATCTTCGATCGTCTGGGACAGCGGTGCGGTATTGAGCGGTGCAGTTCCAGGTTGGGGGCGATGTTGAATTGCCACTACTGCATTAATCTGTTGTCCGTTATTTCTGTTGCCGACGATTAATTCCTTAACTACTGTATTGGGGAACCAGTGGAGTTTACCTTTGCCTTTTTTCTCGGCACTCTTGAGCATTCCATACAGAAGTTTGTGCGCATCGTCGGGCAAGAAACAAACTTCGCTGACCCAGCAACTGCCAACATTTAGTTTGCCATAGTAATCCTCTACTTTTTGGCGAAATTCTAAGTAGCCGCGTGAGAAATATTTTTTCGATCGCTGAGTGGGACGTTCGTCTAATGCCGATACCCCTTGAGATGTAATCTGTCCCCCCACCCAGTCGGTAATCTCTGTCATGCAGACTTGTTTGCCAGCAAGTAAGCCTTCATAGGCTGTCGCCGTACCGCTCAAGCCACCACCCGCGATCGCGATATCGCAGCCAATCGTCTGAGCGACAGGTGTTGTTTCCGCAGCAAAAGCGATCGAGTAGCCTAATTCGAGCGTCAAGATCGAGACCAAACAGGCAGCAGCTAAGGGTCTTTTTATCATTAGTTCGATTGTCAAATGGGTAAATGCGGGGATTTGCAGATAATAATGGACGATCGTTACATATCTCCAACTATGGTACACGATCGGCGATCCCCTAACTTAAGTTGCTAGTTAGTTTGCTAATTGTGAGTGGTAACTACTGTGCGCCCATCACAAGCCATCAAGACGATGAAGCGATTCAATCGACTCTTCTACCTCTTCGTCATCAACACATTGCTCGATCTGGGCATTAAACCACTTTAACTCCTCCGCTTCAGGATTTTGGATGTGGTAAACCAATAGTACCCCAGCGACCCGCGCTAGCGTCACGGGTGCGGCGGAAATGTGACTGAGGAGATCTTTGGCATGTTGATAGATGCGATCGATGGTTGCCGGATCTAGAGGCTGTCCTAACTCAATAGCGAGTTGATGCAGGTTGTCGGGGATGGAAGGATCTTCGTTAGTTAGCATAGGCGCGAGCGCGATCTCGTCAGAAGGTATCGCTTACCATTGTCGCTATTTGACCCGATCGAGCTAGTAAAACTTCTAAATCTTTACTAACATAATTTGTTATTTGGTGCCCTATCTGAATGGCATCCGATCGAAGTAGGGCGGCGGTTCGAGATAAGTTGAACCGCCGCCCTGATTTTTTCTTTGCTTACGCCCGCGTTCGAGATTTGCGGAGGATTGGATCGCCTGACGCTAAGACTACTTAAGGTCGAATCGATCGAGGTTCATCACCTTATCCCACGTCGCTACAAAGTCCTGCACGAATCGCGGCTGCGAGTCCCCACATCCGTAGACTTCTGCGAGGGCGCGGAGCTGGGAGTTGGAACCTAAGATCAGATCGACACGGGTGCCAGTCCATTTAAGTTCGCCCGTTTTACGATCGCGTCCCTCGAATAGATCTTCAGCGTCAGATGTCGCCTTCCAGGTCGTATTCAGATCGAGCAGATTCACGAAGAAGTCATTGGTCAACGTCTCCGGTCGTTTGGTGAAGACACCGTGCTGAGACTGCCCAAAGTTGACATTCAAGACTCGCAGACCGCCGAGCAATACCGTCATTTCTGGTGCGCTCAGTGTCAGCAACTGCGATCGATCTACCAGCAATTCTTCTGCCGATTGGGTCTGGTGGCCTTTGAGGTAGTTGCGGAACCCATCCGCTTTCGGTTCGAGTGGGGCGAAAGCTTGTGCGTCCGTTTGCTCTTGGGAGGCATCCGTGCGTCCCGGCTGGAAGGGCACCGTCACATTGTGTCCGGCATTCTTCGTCGCCTGTTCGACCCCCGCGCAGCCGCCCAGCACGATTAAGTCGGCGAGGGAAACTTGTTTCTCTCCAGACTGGTTAAACTCCTGTTGAATCGCCGTTAGGGTTTGCAGCACAGTGGCTAGTTGGGCTGGCTGGTTGACTTCCCAATCTTTCTGAGGTGCCAGCCGAATCCGCGCCCCGTTTGCACCGCCCCGCATGTCGGAGCCTCGGAAGGTGGACGCCGATGCCCAGGCAGTTGAAACCAGTTGGGAAACAGATAGTCCCGCAGCGAGGATTTTAGCCTTAAGTGCCGCTACGTCTTGGGTATCGATCGAGTCATGGGTGGCGGCGGGGACGGGATCTTGCCATAGGAAGGTTTCCGCTGGGACTTCGGGGCCGAGATAGCGCGAACGCGGCCCCATATCGCGATGGGTCAGCTTGAACCATGCCCGTGCGAATACCTCCGCGAGCTGGTCTGGATGTTCGAGGAACCGCCGGGAAATGGGCGCATAGATGGGATCCATTTTCATCGCCATGTCTGCTGTGGTCATCATCGGCGCATGGCGTTTGGTCGGATCGTGAGCATCGGGGACGGTACCCGCTCCGGCACCGCCTTTAGGTGCCCACTGATGCGCGCCAGCCGGACTTTTCACCAGTTCCCACTCATAGCCATACAGGTTTTCTAAGTAGTTGTTGTCCCATTTCACTGGGTTGGTCGTCCAGGCACCTTCGATGCCGCTGGTAATTGTATCCGCACCTTTGCCAGTGCCGAAGCTGTTCTTCCAGCCGAGTCCTTGCTGTTCGATGCTGGCTCCTTCGGGTTCTGGGCCTACCATTGACTCAGCCCCTGCGCCATGACATTTGCCGAAGGTGTGTCCGCCAGCAACGAGGGCGACCGTCTCCTCGTCATTCATCGCCATCCGTCCGAAGGTTTCGCGAATATCCCGCCCCGAGGCAACCGGATCGGGGTTGCCGTTGGGGCCTTGGGGATTGACGTAGATCAATCCCATTTGCACTGCGCCTAGCGGACTTTCCAGTTCGCGATCGCCAGTGTACCGCTTGTCGTCCAGCCATTTGCCCTCAGATCCCCAATAAATATCTTCTTCGGGTTCCCAAATGTCGGCGCGACCGCCCGCGAACCCGCAGGTTTTAAATCCCATCGATTCCAAGGCACAGTTGCCAGCGAGAATCATCAGGTCTGCCCAAGAGATTTTCTGGCCGTATTTCTGTTTGATCGGCCACAGTAACATCCGCGCTTTATCGAGGTTAGCGTTGTCCGGCCAACTGTCGATCGGTGCGAACCGCTGGTTGCCCGTGCCCCCGCCGCCGCGACCGTCGCCGATCCGGTAGGTGCCCGCACTGTGCCAAGCCATGCGGATGAACAGCGGCCCATAGTGACCGTAATCGGCTGGCCACCAGTCTTGGGATTGTGTCATCAGCTCGAAGATATCTGCCTTCAAGGCTGGGTAGTCGAGGCTCTCAAACGCCTGGGCGTAGTCGAACGCCTTACCCAGGGGATTGGCCTGGGGCGAGTGCTGGTGGAGGATCTTGAGGTTCAATTGATTCGGCCACCAGTCGCGGTTAGATGTGCCGTGGCCAGCCGTAAATTTTTGAACTCCGCCCATGAAGGGACATTTACTTTCGCCGCTCATAAGTCTCTCCTATCTTGTGTTGTGTTATGTTTTGCCTGTCTTTGCTGCGCTAACTTTTGCTTGGGCATTAGCAATGACAGGTATTACCTCAAAGCCATCTGGTTGGATGAAATAATGTAGTCGAGCATTGTCTCGGCATTAGCAACCACAGGCATCACCTCAAAGCCATCTGGTTCTACAAACATTTTTTCAATAACCTCGTCCTTAACTAGCATGGAATAACGCCACGAGCGTTGCCCCATCCCTCGATCCCAGAGGCTGACCATCATTCCCATCTCGCGGGTAAAGTCACCATTGACATCGGGGATAAAGCGCACCCGATCGACTGCTTCTACTTGCGCCCAAGTCGCCAGCGAAAACGGATCGTTGACCGAAAGGCACAGAATCTCATCGACTCCGTTCGATCGAAATACCTCGGCATACTCGTTGTAACCTAATAACTGCATGTGAGTATACGGGAAAAAAGCTCCCGACACTGCAAACGCTACCACAGTTTTGCTCTCAAAGAGATCCGCCGTCGAAAGATCGTACCAACCCACCTCTCCATACATCCGGACAAACATCTGGAAGGTTAATTCAGGAACGCGCTGACCCTCACGATCGAAGAACATGTGCCCAACTCCTTAACTCGAATTCAACAGTAGTTTAGACTTTGTACTAACTACAAAATTGATGAGTAGAGACACGACTCTATAACGGTGAACTGCGAGCGCACCTGCTAGAGAACTTAATGAAAATTATCAATTTTATTGTTAGTTAGAGCTATGAAAAATTTCGATCTTAATTAAATTTGCGCACCTAATATAAACCGATGCGCGTCGCCCTGACAAGTCTGGAGTTTGCCAAGTATTGCTTGTTGATATCTGGCGACTCAAATATCTGCATTAATTATGAGCGATCTCACTTGATTTTGCGAATAAAAAATGTGATTATTTGCAACACTTAATATTTCTACAAAATGAAAACTGTCTACATCAAGCACGAGCCAGCAAAGCGATCTTTCGATCGGTTGGAGCGTTGGGAGATCTGTTCGGCGACAGATAGGCGATTGAGGAATTGACTATATATAAAAACTGAAAGGAACGATCGATCTGTTTTGGTTCAGAGCGATCGTCCCGATCTTTTTACTTAGCACTAGCGATCGAAAACTGTTTGCTAATTGGTTTAGAGTTATCTGTATCTAAAGACATCACGACTTCATATTTACCAGCAGGTAATCCTTTACTAGGTGCAGATAAATGCGATGTAATTGTGGTCATATTAGACTTGGTTTCTAAGTCAATACTATCGATTTCGGCTGCTGTACCTGCTTCTCCACCCAAGTATTTCCAATCAATTTTTACCTTTGTCCCTTCCGGGGCATTGTTGAGATCGGCAGTGGCAAATAATTTGGGTGTATCTTTGCCAAACGTACTAGTATCGCTGGTACATTCTTTATCGGTGGTTACTTGGCCGCACATTTTGAGATTTTCGATAGTTTGCCGAAATCAAGCGTTGAATGGTCTCTTTCAAGTGCTTGAGTTTCACAGGTTTAGCGAGATATTCACTAGCTCCAGCTACTAAACATTTTTCGCGATCGCCGCTCATGGCCAAGGCTGTGAGGGCAATAATTGGGATATTGGCTAGTTGTGGATTTTGGCGAATGTGTTGGATCGCTTCGAGACCATCCATTCCTGGCATTTGAATATCCATCAAAATGAGGTCGGGAAAGAGAGTTGCGGCCAGATCGATCGCCTCTCGACCATTTTTTGCCACGAGCAGTCGATAATTAGATGCCATCAAGAAATTAGAGATGCTGTCAATATTAGCTTGATTGTCTTCTGCCAGTAGAATGAGTGGATGCTCGACAACGGATCGATCGGTCGTAACTCGATCGTCATCAGTCATAACTCGACTAGGATTCGCGATGGAGATGGGGCTTGTCTGGAGATCCGCAGCGGCAGAGTAAGGTATGCGCACCGCAAAACAACTACCTCGGCCAAATTCACTAGCGAGATCGATCGAACCACCGTGCAGTTCGACGATTTGTTTCACCAGCATCAGTCCTAATCCCGTACCTTCATACTGGCGGTTGAGTTTGCTATCGATTTGCATGAAGGGTTGAAAGAGTTTCGATCGATTTTCGGGGGTAATGCCAATACCTGTATCCGTAACTGAAAACAGCACCCATGCGCCAGTATCTAGCTGTTCCAGATCGTCTGCTAGTGTAACTCTACCGCCAGCAGGGGTAAATTTTACGGCATTATCGAGCAAGTTAATCAGGACTTGACGCATTCGGCGTTCGTCAACGTTAATGTTTCCCAAATTGGGAGCAAAGTTTGTGGCGATTTGAATTTTCTTCTGATGTGCTTGTTCTTTGACAAACGTCAGGCTAGAGTTTGCCAAGCTAATTGCCGAAACCGCGATCGGTTCTAGTTCCAATTTTCCTGCCTCAATTTTCGAGACATCGAGAATGTCATTAATTAGGGAGAGTAGGTGCTGGCCACTGCGTTCGATTGTCGCCATCGCTTTTTTCTGGCGATCGTTAATCGGCCCCAACAATTCGTCCAGCAAACCCTCCGATAGACCCAAAATCGCGTTGAGGGGAGTCCGCAGTTCGTGACTCATATTGGCGAGGAATTCATCTTTGAGGCGAGTGGCGCGCAGGAGTTCGGCATTAGAACGTTCTAGGCGTCGTTCGTACTCTTTTTGTTGGCGGATATCGCGCATGATAGACGAGAAAAATTTCACTTCTCCTGCGGGAGACTTATTCACTAGGAGTAGATGTGAAACCGGAATTTCTTGTCCCGAGGCATCTAGCAAGGCTGTTTCGCCAATCCAACTGCCAGTGGCAATTGCGGTTGGGTAGCCCTGCTCTTGTAGTAATTTTATTGCCCATTCGGGATGGTGGGATCCGATCGATGGCGATGTTTCATGCTGTAATGTCTTGGCGGCATCGTCTTGTCCTAGTAATCGTTTGAGCGCAGCATTTCTCAGCATCACATTGCATTGGCCATCCTTGACCCAAATATAATCAGACGAGGCTTCCAGGGTTGCCAGCAACCGATATCGGTCTTCTGCTAATTTTTTACGAACGATTTCATCGCGCTTGGCTTGACTGATATCACGAGCCACCCAGATGACGAATCGATCGTCTAAAGGAGAACACCGAGCATTAAACCAAGATTCGCTCTCCTCGATCGTCAGGCTATATTCACATTCTTGGGTCTGTTGAGTGGCGAGAGTCCGATCGATGGTGGCGAGAAATATTGCTGATAGCTCGGACGAGAAAAAATCTTGAAGATTTTTGCCAACTAAGGTGTCAGCAGGGGCATAAAGTTTTGCAGACTTGGTGGTGGCTATTTTGAGATATTTACCAGTGCGATCGACTACCAAAACAAGATCGTCCATCCCCATAAACAAGCTCCGTAGTTCGGCCTCAGAAGCTTGTAGGGCGGCTTGGGCGAGTTCGCGTTCGCGGCGCGCGGCTTGCCGTTCGCTAATATCTCGCGCAATACAAACCAGCACAGATTTGCCTTGCCATTCCATCGCCTGTCGAGAAATCTCTACCGGAAAGATCGAGCCATCTTTGCGGCGAAGTAGTGTTTCAAAAGTTCTACCATCTAATGACCTGTCGCTGAGACTTTTGGACAGTTCTTCCGCAGACCATTGGACATCCAAGTCCGCAACTGTCAGACTAGCAATTTCGGCAAGTGGATAGCCTAGCATTTGGGCAAACCTGTGATTGCATTCGATCGAATTACCCGCTCTGTCGATGATGTGGATGCCATCGAAGGAGGCATTAAATATCGTGTTTCGGCGCAGTGCCTCTAGCTCCAGGGAGAGTTTTGCCTGGTGGCGTTCGGTAATATCCCTAAAAATCGACTGAATAAATTGCTCCCCGTCCAAATTAATCAGACTAGCGGTAATTTCTACGGGCACCTGACAACCATCTTGACGGATGACAATACTTTCGAGACTCGACATCAGATCGTACTGGACGATCCGATCGATCTGGTTCTGGACTGCTACCAAAGCTGCGGGTGGATGAATTTGGCTGATATGTAAACTAGTTATTTCAGAGCGACTATAGCCAAACAGGACTTCAGCCTGATAATTCACTTCGATCCCGTAACCCCGAAGATCTGTGAGGAAAATGGCATCACTAGCACCGTCCATGAGGGCGCGGTAACGATACTCGCTTTTTTGGAGCGCGGCGGTGCGTTCTACCACGCGTTGCTCCAATTCTTGATTCAACTGGGCTAATGCCTGGGTGGCACGTTCTCGTTCGATGGCAATACCGACAATATTGGCGATCTGGGCGATTAGTTCTAATTCGGATGGTTGGGGCGATCTCACCTCTTTGTAATACATCGCGAAGGTACCTAAGACCTGCTGAGTACTAGAATGAATGGGGCTAGACCAACAAGCCCGCAAGTCGTATTGCAGAGCCAAGTGCTTGGCATCTTTCCAGAGGGGATCGGTGGCGATATCGGCAACAACAATCGTTCGATCGAAAAAGGCGGCAGTACCACAAGAACCCACTTCTGCTCCGATCGCGACTCCCTCGATAAGCTGAGTGTAAGCGGTTGGTAAGCTGGGGGCAGCCCCAACCCGAAAGCAATTGTCCCGATCTAACAATAAGATCGAACAGATCGCCCCTGGCAGGTATCGTTCTACCGCCTCGATCGTCATCGTCAGGATATCGATTAATGGCTGCTGGCTGGCAATTTTGGCTAGCAACGCATTGTGCAATTCCAGTTGAATTTCGGCTTGCTTGCGATCGCTAATATCACTATGAGTGCCAATCATCCGCAGGGGTCGATCGTCCATCGTCCGCTCGATAACTTTGCCCCGACACAGAATCCACTTATAGCTGCCGTCTTTACAGCGGAGCCGATGTTCGTACTGATAGATCGGTATTTCACCATTCAAGTACCGATCGACTTGAGCCAAGCACTGTACCTTCTCCTCAGGATGGAGACGACTCTCCCATTCTGAAAACAAATTTTGGACTTCATGGTCTGCATAGCCCAGCATCGCTTTCCATTGCTCGGAATAGAAAACACTATCTGCCTGAATATTCCAATCCCATAATCCATCACCTGCCCCGTCGATCGCAAATTGCCATCGGGCTTGGCTATCTCGTAACGCCACCTCAACTCGTTCTCGTTCGATGTTGGCGAGCAAGGCATTTTGTAATTCCAGTTGAATTTCGGCTTGCTTGCGTTCGCGCAGCGCGGCTTGCCGCTCGCTAATATCGGTCAGCGTACCTGCATAACCGATTAATCGGCCATCGGCATCCAGTTCGGCTACTGCCTGTCCGTATGCCCATGTCACCTTGCCATCGGGTTGTTGAAAGCGATATTCCAGTTGAAAGGGGAGATTTTCCCGCGCCGATCGAAACCACTGAGCAACAACTCGATCGCGATCTTCGGGATGCAATGCTGCGATCCAGCCGCTACCCAAGGCAGTTTCTGGAGCAAGTCCGGCAATCTCACACCCGCGATCGTTGAGATAGGTGGCATTTCCCGCCGCATCGGTCTGAAAAATGCCCACAGGGAGTGTTTCCAACAACGATCTATAACGGTGTTGGCTTGCTTGCAGCAAGGTTTGAGCGAGCCTGCGATCGGAGATATTGCGGATCGACCAGCGTAAACCAGTGACAGTATTAGCGCGATCGTAAATCGGGACAACAGTCACTTCGGCAGGAAATGTCTTGTTGTGGCGAGATACCAGGGTAATTTCCCAAGTTTGCAGGCAATTCTCCTCTGGAGAGGCTCCGCCACCGGGAAAATTTTGGCGATCGAGTTGGTTATAGAATAATGAGTAATCTTGTTTGGCGATGAAAACAATTAAAGGCTTATTAATTAAATGAGATTTTTGGGTTTCCAGTAGATCGCAGATCTTCTGGTTCGCTGACTGGATGACACCTAAAGGATTTGTGACTAAATAGCCATCAGGAGCAAAATTAAATAAATCCTCGTATTTACTTCGTTCCTGTTCTAATTGGATATTCTTTTCCCGCAGATCTGCTTCTGCTGTCATCAATTCTTCGATGACTTCTGGCAACGACCAATTGACATCTTCTGGGGAGGGGGTTGCAGCAACCGATCGATCTGCTGCCAATTGTAAAACCTGTTGCGTCAACATCTCAGTTAAAACGCCTCGATCGATCGTCCCCACTAGTCGATTTGCTGCATCTAGAATCGGTAAATGTGAAATCCCATGACTTTGAAACAGTGCGATCGCTACCCCGATCTCGGTAAAAGCAGATGCCGACAGACTAATGACTGGATGACTCATCACCGCCTGAATTGGCAATCGATCTAAAGGTGTCGATTCCAGGCAAACACGTACCAGATCCGCTGTCGTAAAAATACCAACCACCGCATCGCCTTCAAGTCGATCGACTACCAGCACATAGCTCGAACCCCGTTCGGACATGGTAGCAATCGCCACGATCGCAGTCGTATCTGGTGCCACAATTGGGGGGTGGCGATCGATCGTCGATTGAAGGTTAGCTGGAATTACGCTGCTTAAATTATTCATTACGAATCGATCGAGCTAAGGAGCATTTATATGGACTAGTAATCTCCGGCGTAAATCTAGCTACGATTGGGACAGGGACACTGGGGACGAGGAAAACGAAATGCTCCGCTTGTTGCCGACGCCTACACTAATTACATATTGACTTTAGTATTCCCAATTCAACATCAAATTCAGCTTGTATTAAGATAAACTCACATCTCGATCGATATCCCTAATTGTGGGTACTTTCTGTCTTAGAACCGACATTCCGCACTTCACAAAATCTATCTCTAAGGCGAACGGCTGGCGACGGCGGGGAGTAGCGATGGCGCGATCCACTTGTGGAACCTCCACACAGGTACATGTGCGACCAAATTATCGGGACACAAAAGCCGCATTCGCCATGTCATCTTCAATTCGACGGGGACATGGCTGGCTAGTGCCAGTGAAGACTTTACCATCAAGATCTGGGAGCTAGAGAGCGGGCGTTGCCGACTCATATTGCAGGGGCATGAAAATTGGGTCTGGTCGGTCGCTATTAGCCACGAAGATCGACTGATTGCCACCTGTAGCCTCGATCGAACGGTCAAACTGTGGGATAGCCAGACAGGGCAATGTCTGGGCACCGCGATCGATCGCCCGATTCAGATCTAAGATGTCGGCAGCGGGGAAGTTGTTCGGACTTTGACGGGTCACAACCAAATTATCCTTTCGATCGTGTTTTTATCCCAACCCGATCCGACTGAAGATCTCAAATTGGTCAGTAGTAGTGCCGACGAAACGATTAAAATTTGGAACGTGCAGACCGGGGAATGCCTGACAACTTTACATCCCGTTCGCGTAGCGTCCGCTTTGCGGAATCGACTCTATGAAGGGATGAATATTACCGGAGTTACAGGTTTGAGTGAGGGGCAAATATCGGTATTGAAACAGTTAGGATCGTTGGCGTAGCCTCAGCATGGCTGAATCGGTTAAATTGAAATTCGAGAAGAACAAAAAGAACTCAATTATCCACAAGAGAGGCTTCGCCAACGACACACAAAAGCTATTGCCAAAATCTTCTATAAAAATGCACCACAAGAAGAATTAAATTAACAAGCTTCGGAAAAATAGCAGCAGCGGTGAGAGCGAGAATGCAAGAGTCTGTGCGCTTACCTTAACTGGTTAAATTGCGATCGCCTTACGGCGCGCTTGTGCTTTCGCTCGTTGGTGTTTTTAAGACGGTGGGAATAGCTGTAAAAATTCGCTCGACTATTTCTTCAGCCAGAAGATTATCGCTAAAAGGCAGATGAATATCGGCCTCAGCGTATCTATGACGGCGTTCTGCGAGTTTGAGATCTAATGTGGCACGCAGATCTGTGGAGTTGGCCAGAATGGGACGAGAGGTGTCTCCCTGGAGACGTTCGACGAGCAGATCTAGGGAGGGATCGAGCCAGATCACCAAGCCTTGATGGAGGTGGTTCCAGTTTTCGCGCTCGATGGCGATGCCGCCGCCTGTGGCAACTACTAGCCGCGTATACGCGGAGACTTCGGCGAGAACTTGGGTTTCGATCTGGCGAAATTCTGGTTCGCCGACAGTTTGGAACAGTTCGCTAATGATTTTGGCGATTAATTCTGATTCACTTAGCTCGGTATTGTCAAAATCGTACCCCAAAGGTGTGGCGCAGGATTTGGCGAGCGTCGTATCGGTATCGAGAAAATTGTAACCTAATCGATCGGCCAGTAGTGGGCCGATGGTACTTTTACCACAGCCCATCATGCCGATGAGGTATATGTTCAGTCCTTGTAAGTCAAACACAATGCGATCGAGATAGTATGGAGCCGGAAGCAGGGAGCGATACACAAG
>NZ_PVWO01000329.1 GCF_003003845.1 Chamaesiphon polymorphus CCALA 037
ATATAATAACCAAAAGACTATAGAATGAGCCAGCGATCGAGGCATCTATCATTAGACAGACTTTGTCCTAAGTGTCAGAACTGATTAAGCGGGGGATGGATTTTCGCCGACAGTGCCTGCATTATTAAATGCAATATCTAACTTTATTTGAGATTAGGACATTTTGATAGTAATTTTTTAAGGTTTGGATGTGCTTGACTTACGGACAGTGATTTGGTGACAATTGGACATCCCATTCCATAACTTTCAATAGATCCGTCATTTTTAAATTGGACTGAAATTGGAACGGAGCCGCGATCGAAGATTGCCAAATAATTGCTACCTTCAGACTGGATTTTTTGATAATTTCCCAGCCATTGCTTAAGATTGACAATTAACGGTTGATGTTTGCCATTACTGCCTAAATTGGATTTAATCGATCGATCGAGGGCAACCTTAGCATCTACCTTTGTTTGGGGATTTGCTAATATTTTTATAGGCATTGCCATCCACATCAAATTAATAGCTACTGATAGACACACTAAATAACTTTTCATTTCTTAAATTCTCCAAATAATTCTATTAATATAGTACAAATTTAGTTTTTATGCCACATTAGTCACTAGTGTCAAAAACTCAGAAGTACTCTATATACTTGCCTTTTAACAACTATGTTGCAAGCCATTATGATGTCAAATATAAATAAATTATATTATCAAGATCGAACTATATTTCGAGCAAGTTCGAGAGATTTTTGGAGTTTTTGAGCTAGGATCTTGACATGAGGCTCATTCATCATTGAGATGTGATTACCTGGAACGGTATGAACTACTACTTCTCCATCAGCAAACTGATTCCAACCCCATGCGTAATCTTGGGAAAGATCGGAGGAGTTTTCCGGTGAGGTTTGATTCTGAGCGCGAAACAGCGTAATTGGAACAGGATAGCTATTGTGTGGTATGTAATTAATTTGAGATTGGGTTTTGAAAACTTCCAACAAACCTTTAACTAATTTTATGTCTGTTTCTGGAGGTAAAAATTCAATCATTTCTAACTGTTGTTTTAAATATTGTAGTTGAGCTTCTTGAGGAAGAGAAGCTATAGCATCATAAGATATTGATAAGTTCTCTCCAGAAATCCCCCCAATTACCTCTGTAATCTGACATATCCACATTGCTCGATCCCAACTTTGTAGATCGCTGTGCCGATCTGATTGGGCCATTGGAGAAATATCTAAAACTGCAACAAATGCAACGGATTCTCCTTCTTTTCTTAGTTGTTGAGCCATTTCAAAGGCGACTTTACCTCCGAAAGAATGACCCCCCAAGAAGTAAGGGCCAACTGATTGAACTCTTTTAATATCTTTAATGTATTCATGGGCTATTTCTTCGATGCTTTCAAGCGGACTTTGTTCGCCATCAAGACCTTGAGCCTGTAAACCATAGAAGGGCTGATTTTTCCCCAGATATTCTGCTAATTTAGCAAAGCATAGAACATTTCCGCCAACTCCTGGTATGCAGAAAAAAGGTGGTAATGAACCGTCAGATTGAATGGATACTAGGGAAGACCAAAGTTTTGTAGATAAAGGAGAATCAATAACGATTGCTAGTTGTTCGACGGTAGGACTCTCGAACAAAATAGCTAAAGGTAAATTTATCTGAAAATGTTGTTGTATTCGGGAAACTAGCTGTATTGCCAGTAGCGAATGTCCGCCCAAGTCAAAGAAGTTATCGTAGATCCCAACAGTTCGCACGCTCAACACAGAAGCAAAAATGTTAGCAATGATTTCTTCACTAGGCGTGCGCGGAGCCACATATTCATGCATCCGCGAGATTTCACCATCGGGAATCGGCAGTGCCTTACGGTCTACTTTCCCGTTCGGAGTCAACGGTATCGAGTCTAAAGTAACGATCGCCGCAGGTACCATATACGCTGGTAGCCTGTGCTTGACATATTCACGCACCTGACTAGAGTTGAGCGATTCATCCGCTGTCGCTCTCACCAGATAAGCAACAAGACGTTGATTGCCAGCACGATCCTCCATGTCAATTACCACCGCTTGTTGCACCTGAGGATGAGCACTCAAGACAGCCTCCACCTCCCCCAGTTCGATCCGAAAACCCCGAATCTTGACTTGATTATCGATCCGACCGAGAAATTCAATATTTCCATCTGGTAAATAACGCCCTAGATCGCCCGTTTTATAGAGGCGTGCAGATTCATCATCCGAGAACGGATGGGGAATAAATTTCGCAGCAGTCAAATCAGGACGGTTGAGGTAGCCACGGGCGAGGCTATCACCGCCAATGTGCAACTCCCCAGAGACACCAATCGGCACTGGTTGAAGATCTCGGTCTAAAATGTAGATCTGCGTATTAGCGATTGGTGTACCAATCGGCAGTCGCTCGCTCCCAGCAACGATCTGCGCTACCGTAGCGCAAACAGTAGCCTCAGTCGGGCCATAAGCATTAAACAACCGACGACCGACCGACCAGGGTGCGACCACCGCCAACGAACCAGCTTCGCCAGCGACAATCATCTGACCTAATGCTGGCAATAATTTATCGGTCGGTAATACTGCTAAAACTGAAGGTGGTAATGTCACATGAGTTGCCGCACTGTGCTGGAGCATTTGAGCTAAGTCCTCTCCAGGCATTAGAGCCGCAGCCGTGCCCAAAATTAGTCGTGCGCCAGTCGTCACCGCCATGAAGATTTCCCACACCGAAGCATCAAACCCGAGCGAAGCAAATTGCAGAATGCGACTACTGGGTGTGAGTGCGAATAATTGTCTTTGGGCTAGAGTGAGGTTGCCTAAACTGCGATGTTCGATTTGGACGCCCTTAGGCAGACCAGTAGAACCAGAAGTATAGATCACATAAGCCAAATTAGTTGCAACAACACCAGAACAGAGATTAGTATCGCTCGCTTGGGCAATTGAGTCCCAATCGGTATCCACACACACCAGACGTGCTGAATGTGCAGGCAATGATGCCAAGCTATCTTGTTGAGTCAACAATACTTCTACACCAGCATCAGCCAACATGTAACTCAACCGTTCGGGAGGATAGCTGGGGTCGAGCGGTACATAAGCCCCGCCAGCTTTAAGAATTCCCAAGAGTCCCACCACCATTGCCAGCGAACGTTCGACACAAATGCCGACTAAGACTTCGGGTTTGACGCCCAAACCTTGTAAGTGATGGGCTAATTGATTGGCTCGTTGATTTAACTGTTGGTAGGTTAATTGCTCATCTTCAAACACCACCGCTACTGCATCAGGTGTTTTCTCAACCTGTTCCTCAAATAAGTGATGGATACATTTATCGTCAGGATATGCAACTGCTGTGTCATTCCACTCCACCAATAACTGCTGGCGTTCGGCAGCACTGAGTAAGGGTAATGCTTGGATTTGCTGTGCTGGTCGATCGATAATACCTTCTATTAATACTTGAAAATGACTATTGAGTCGATCGATGGTTTCCCGTTCAAACAGGTCGCTATTATATTCCCAACTACCCACTAAGCCAGTTGCTGCCTCCTCTAAGGTCAAAGTCAAATCAAACTTGGCAATGGTCGTTTCACTCTCTAACGGTTCTAATTGTAAATTGCCCAGTTCCAATGCTCTCATCGGCGCATTTTGCAGAACGAACATTACCTGAAACAGCGGATTATGACTGAGACTCCGCTGGGGTTGGAGTTCTTCGATTAACTTCTCAAAGGGTAAGTCCTGATGTCCATATGCCCCTAACGCTACTTGCCGCACTCGCCCTAGCAATTGCTCGAAACTGGGGTTGTCGCTCAAGTCAATTCGCAATGCTAACGTATTGACAAAGAACCCAATCAAGTTCTCGGTTTCACCGCGATTGCGATTGGCAATTGGCGAACCAATGACGATATCTCGATCGCCACTATAACGACTCAGCAGCACTGCATAAGCCCCCAGCAGCGTCATAAACAACGTTACGCCCTGTTGACGACTTAACTGTTCTAACTGCTCTGTCAGCTCTACAGAGATATTAAAATTTAGTTGGCTTCCTTGGAACGATTGAATTGCTGGACGGGGATGGTCTGTTGGTAACTCTAGTAGAGGTGGTGCTCCCGCTAAGTGTGCTTTCCAATAATCTACTTGGGCTTGTAACACGTCACCTGTGAGCCATTGACGTTGCCAATGGGCAAAATCTGGATATTGAATTGGTAGTTCGGGAAGCGTTACTGGGGTATTGGTAATGTATGCCTGATACAGACTCGTTACTTCTCGTACCAATATCCCCATCGACCAACCATCAGATATGATGTGGTGCATATTGAATATCAGCACATTTTCTGTTGCTGCTAATTTCAACAGCTTTACTCGTAACATAGGCCCAGTAGCCAAATCGAAAGGTTGTTGAGCTTCTTGGATCGCTAATCGTTGGACTTGTGTGGATTGAGTCGATTCATTTAGAGATTGCAGATCGATCTCTTGCATTGGAATCTCTAGATGTGGTGTAACAATTTGCACTGCGCTCCCATCGATCGTGGCAAAGTGGGTACGTAGTGCTTCATGACGTTCTACTAGTTGGCTCAGACAATGCTGTAGTGCCCCTGTATCTAAAACTCCACTTAGGCGTAATGCTAGTGGCATATTGTAAGTATGACTGCCACCTGCTAGTCGATCGAGGAACCATAACCTTTGTTGCGCAAATGATAGCGGTATTGGTAATGTATCGTCAGCAATCGGTACGATCGAGGGCAGGGATAAACCGATATCAGTAGCCTTTAACTCAGAGAGAGTGTGAGCTAGTTGAGAGACGGTGGGTAATTCAAAGATGATCCGCAGAGGGATTTCGAGGGCAAAACTAGCACGGAGTCGGGAAATTAATTGAGTAGCGAGTAGCGAATGTCCGCCCAGTTCAAAGAAGTTATCGTGGATGCCCACTCTCTCTATTCCCAAGATTGAAGCGAAGATGTTGGCAATGATTTCTTCATTAGGAGTGCGCGGAGCCACATATTCATTCGTTCGCGAGATTTCACCATCGGGAATCGGCAGTGCCTTACGGTCTACTTTCCCGTTCGGAGTCAACGGTATAGAGTCTAAAGTGACGATCGCCGCAGGTACCATATACTCTGGGAGCCTTTGCTTGACGTATTCACGCAATTGAAGAGTGTCAGGTATGTCATCCTCTGTCACTACATAAGCAACAAGACGTTTGCCAACACGATCCTCCATGTCAATTACCACCGCTTGTTGCACCTGAGGATGAGAACTCAAGACAGCCTCCACCTCCCCTAGTTCGATCCGAAAACCTCGAATCTTGACTTGATTATCGATGCGTCCGAGAAATTCGATATTTCCATCTGGTAAATAACGCGCTAAATCCCCAGTTTTATAGAGACGTGCAGATTCATCATCCGAGAAGGGATCGGAGATAAATTTCGCCGCCGTCAAGTCGGGACGGTTGAGGTAGCCACGGGCGAGGCTATCACCACCAATGTGCAACTCCCCAGGGACGCCAATCGGCACTGGTTGAAGATATCGGTCTAAAATATAGATCTGCGTATTGGCAATCGGTTTCCCAATCGAAATACTTTCGAGCTGCTGCTCAGAACTGCCTAAACAACTTACATCAAAAATAGTAGATGTGATAGTTGCCTCCGTCAGTCCAAAAGCATTCAGCAGCCGTGAAGATGCCAACGCTGTTTGCTGCCAAAGTTTGACTGTCTCAGATGGCATCACATCTCCACCCACGATCGTCAGTCTGATGCTACAGTCTCGGAGCGATTGCGGATTGTTTACCCATTCGAGAATTAATTGTTGCCAGTAGGCTGGTGGCAGATCCACAACACTAATCTGGTATTTTTCAACATATTCGTGAAATTGAAATGGTTGCCATAATTGGCCTCTGACTACTATCGAAGCACCAACAGCTAAGGGGACAAAGATTTGCTCGACCGAAGGATCGAACCCAATTGATGCAAATTGAAGCACTCGATCGCTTGACTCGAGCCGATATACACTTTGAATATTGTGACAGTGCCAGACAATGGCCTGATGTTCGATTTGGACGCCCTTAGGCAAACCAGTAGAACCAGAAGTATAGATAACATAAGCTAAATTAGCCGCAGCGACATCAGAAGAGAGATTAGTAGCACTCGCGCGGGCAATTGAGTCCCAATCGGTATCCAAACACACCAGACGGGCTGAATGTGCAGGCAATGATGCCAGCAAATCTTGTTGAGTCAACAAGACCTCCACACCAGCATCAGCCAACATGTAACTCAACCGTTCTGGAGGATAGCTGGGGTCGAGTGGCACATAAGCCCCACCAGCTTTAAGAATTCCCAACAGTCCTACTACCATTGCCAGCGAACGTTCGACACAAATGCCGACTAAGACTTCGGGTTTGACACCCAAACTTTGTAAGTGATGAGCTAGTTGATTGGCTCGCTGATTCAACTGTTGGTAAGTTAATTGCTCATCTTCAAAGACAACAGCGATTGCATCCGGTGTTTTTTCAACCTGCGCCTCAAATAAGTGATGGATACATTTATCGTCAGGATATTGACTTGCTGTCTGATTCCACTCTACTAATAACTGCTGGCGTTCGGCAGCACTCAGCAGCGAGATTTCACTCACTAACTGGTGAGGATTGGAGCCAATCGCCGACAACAAGTTCTCAAAATGACCCGCCATCCGCTCGATGGTTGCAGCATCGAATAAGTCGGTGTTGTATTCCCAATCACCCACTAACCCTTCAGGTGTTTCCGACATCGATAGTGTGAG
>NZ_PVWO01000330.1 GCF_003003845.1 Chamaesiphon polymorphus CCALA 037
TATAAAGGGGAGGGAGCAATAAAAGCCTTCATTTGAAAAGTCGAGGGAGTAACAAAAGCCCCCCCTTTATAAGGGGGGGTTGGGGGGGTAACTCAACCTAAACCGCAGTCTAGCGAATTCGATCGATTGTCTACCTTAATCTAGGTAACACCAAATACGATGACCAAACCCAATACCGCCCCAAACACAATCAAAGCGTAGAATTGAGCGCGTCCGGTTTCGAGGTATTTCAAACCTTCACCGCCGAGCAAGGTGGCTAAGCCAGTAAGGTTCACCGCACCATCGACAACACGGTAATCGACTTCCATCACCTGACGGGCGACGCGGCGTAAGCCGATGACAAAGACGCTATTGTAGATATCGTCGATGTACCACTTATTGAGTGAGAGATTGTACAGCGCGGGGATTTTGGAAGCGATCGCGCTGGGATCGATTTTGCGGCTGAGATACATCAAGGATGCTAAAGTAATCCCGATTAGGCCGATGCCGACGGAACTACCAGCCATAATTAAGAATTCATTGAGATCGAATTCATGTGCGTGTTCGACAGCATGTCCGGGTGCCGAAATAAACGCCTCAAAGTAGTTATTGAATGGCGTTCCGACTAAACCGATGAGGGCGGAAGGTACGGCGAGGATAACTAAAGGTAAAGTCATGCTCCAAGGCGACTCGTGCGGCTTGGATGCGTGGCTGTGAGCGTGGGCGTCGTCATGATGCTCGTCGTGAGCGTCGGCACCACTCGGACGCGCGGCGGCGAGTAGTTGCTTTTGAATCTTAGTATCGTTGCCTCGGAAACTGCCCTCAAAGGTCGAGAAATACATCCGGAACATATAAAATGCGGTTACCCCTGCCGTGGCAAAACCAACGACCCAGAGGAGCGGATTTGAGGCATATGTGGCACCAAGAATTTCGTCTTTCGACCAGAATCCCGCGAAGGGGGGAATTCCAGAAATTGCGAGGGTACCGATAAAGAAGGTACCAGCAGTGACGGGCATGTGTTTCCGCAAACCGCCCATCAAGCGCATGTCTTGAGCGAGGACGGGGTTGTGTCCGACGACATCTTCCATGCCATGAATGACGGAACCAGAACCTAAGAACATCATCGCTTTAAAGTAAGCGTGAGTCATCAGATGAAATAAGCCTGCGGAGTAGGCTCCGACGCCCATGGCCATTACCATGTAGCCCAGTTGGGACATAGTGGAGTAGGCCAGACCTTTTTTGATATCGTTTTGGGTAATCGCGATCGAGGCACCCAGAAATGCTGTAACTGCTCCCGTCCAGGCGATCGTGTCCATCGCGGTGGGGATATTCTCGAAGACGGGATACATCCGAGCGATGAGATATACACCAGCGGCTACCATGGTAGCGGCGTGAATCAGTGCGGAAATCGGCGTGGGGCCTTCCATGGCGTCTGGGAGCCAAACGTGGAGCGGGAATTGAGCTGATTTGGCAACTGGCCCCATAAATACGAGGATTGCAAATAGTGCGGCCAATCCGCCCCCAATTGCGCCTGATTCGACGAGTTCTTGGAGTCTGTCGCCCATAATTTGGAAGTCAAAGCTACCAGTCGCCCAGTAGAGTCCGAGCATCCCTAACAGCAAGCCAAAATCACCGACGCGGTTGGTGACGAAGGCTTTTTGACAGGCGTCGGCGGCGGCTTTACGATCGTACCAAAAGCCGATCAGCAGATAGGAGCACATCCCTACCAATTCCCAGAAGATATACACCTGGACGAGGTTGGGACTGACAACTAAGCCCAACATCGAGGAGCTAAATAGGCTCAGATAAGCGTAAAACCTCACGTAGCCGGGATCGTGCGACATATACCCGTGGGTATAGAGCATGACCAAGATGGCGACGGTGGTAACGATGACCAACATCAATGATGTCAGATGGTCGATCGTATAGCCCATATTCAGATGAAATGTGCCCGCAGATGCCCATTCAAACGATCGCGTAACAACGGGATGTCCTTGAAATTGGCTGATGAGTAGGGCGAAGGACATCACCATCGCCGCTCCTAGTAAGGAAATAATTAGAACTGCATTGAGATCTCGCAGTTTGTTGGTGGCTTTGTTGAGTGAAATCAATCCCAATCCGACTAGCATTGCCCCAGCCAGGGGAAACACTGGAATCAACCAGGCATAATCGTATAGTGGTTCCATGTATGTACTTAAATCTAACGATCGAGGATGGACAGACTAAATCTTTGGCGATTGATGGCAAAAGTGACGTGGATGAGTATATTTGGTTCGGAGCGATCGCAGTGTGCTCTGAGGCCACATCCATTATGCTTTAATTAGCCGATCGTCGAAGTTTAGCTGCCAATAGACAATTATCTAAGCGATCGGGTGTCCTATGAGCAATTATACCGATCCCCATCAACGGTAGACGATCGATAGCGGACATTCGTCAATATTTGTCTACATAAATCGATGTTTCGATTGCTGCGATGGTGGCAAACGAAACAGGCGGGAAGTCCCGCTCTCTATCGCTTCGATGAGAGTCGGGATGAAAGCCGAGCGATTGATGAGTCCATCCCCGAACGCTGTCTTGTCGCACACAACTCGGAGAAAACCTCCGAGTCGATGCGCCGCTATTTGCCTTCGCAGACAGCAAGCGGCGGAGGGGATGGGCGAGGAATGAGCAACAAGTAGTTTGGCTGAGTACAAATATTCTCAAGATTGGTAGAATCAGGTTGAAGGTTGACGACCTAGTGGACTGTCTAAAAGGCTTACGCAGTACTAGCAGAATAGCCACTAAATGAAATCTGCCGCTGGGATATATGCAAGCCATGTGGGTTTCCGACTAAAAACATTTCTGCCTTGGGACACAGGGCGGCTGCGTGGGCATCGTGCAAGCGGTGTGAGAGTCAGGGCAAGACGGCTTGTCAAACCTCTAGACGCGGTGTAAGACCAAAATACAAAACTAGTTTTGTGTGGAGGCGACGGCGGATGAAACACGAAATCTAGAGTTTTGAAGCCCGCGCTCTACCCTACGGTGAGCGTCGGGTAGACTAAGCACTAGATATGTCACGTCATCTCGCACAGCGTCCAGTACTTATTCAAGGCAATCATCAGCTCGACAAAAGTACTAAAAGTCACAGGCTTGAGCATATAGCCAGCCACATTGAGCTGGTATGCCTCGACTCGATCGCGTTCTTCGTTAGAAGTTGTCAATACTACCACCGGGATGTGTCCGAGATCGGGATCTGCTCGTAATTGTTGCAAAAATTCTAGCCCATTCATTTTGGGCATATTTAAGTCCAGCAAGATCAAGCGGCGATCTGGGGGAATTAATGATGGCTCGCCGGGATTGCCGCGTAACAATGCCAAAGCTTCAATCCCATTGCCCGCTATATATAAAGGGTTGGCGATATTTCCCTTTTTAAAGGCGCGACGGACGGTCATGACGTCTACTTCGTCATCTTCAACTAATAAAATGTTTAACATGAGGTTTTCGATCGTGGTTCGGGGCTGGTGGTAGATGCATCGATAGTCAATGGCTGCTTGAGCCAAGTAAACCGGAAGATGGCACCTTTTCCCGGCATAGATTCTAGCTCGATTGTCCCGCCTTCAGAAGTCACGATTTTTTTGACAATCGCCAGCCCTGCTCCAATATTTTCTTGGAGATCGCGGGCTTTTAAGGTTTGAAAGATGGTATAAATTCTAGTTTGAAATTGAGGCTCGATCCCGTCCCCATTATCAAAAATCGAGAATTCATAGCGATCGCCTAGGTCGATCGCAGATATTTCTACTATACCCGCTTTAGTCGGATGATGTCTAATGGCATTGTCGATTAGGTGCGTGAGGACTTGTTCGAGCGGTCGCCACCGGGTATCGAACGTTGGCATGGGAGTAGTAATATGGATGCTAAATGTGTCTGGTGGTGCGAGCGTCTGGATGATTTTTTCGATCGACCGACCGACATCGACAGTGACGATCGGGGATTGAGTGCGTCCGGCGCGCGAGTATTCGAGCAAGCTATTGAGGAGTGCTTGCATCCGGTAGACGCGGCGGCGCAATAGCTGCATTTGCGATCGAGTTTCTTCAGACATGGAGTCGCCGAGATCTTCTTCTACCCATTCTGAGAGACTAGCGATCGCCCGCAGCGGTGCTTTGAGATCGTGTGCGGTAATATAGGCAAACCGATCGAGTTCGCTATTAGTTTGGCGTAATGAATAGTTGCTAGCATTGAGCGAATTGTTGAGCTGTGCTAGTTCGATGGCTTTAGCTTGAAGTTTGGCGGCGGTTTGTTGACGATCGGTAATATCGCGGACGATGGCAATGCGATCGTCGTCGAAGGCGATACTATTCATGGAGACTTCGATCGGGAATAATTCGCCATTTTTGCGCTGTCCCATGGCTTGCCAGATTTGACCGATCGGCGGTGCTTTAGATATTAGGTCTGGTTCGTAATCCAATAATTTGCGCGTATCTTCAGCTTCGCGATCGAGCAGTTGTCTCCAGTGCCAACCCATGACTTCATTAGGCTGGTAGCCAAACATTTTCACCGCCGCATAATTGAAGCTCTCAATTTTACCTTTCGGATCGATGACCATCACCCCATCGACGATATTACCGACGATCGCTTCGACTTGGTTGCGGCTTTCGCGCAGGCGAATATCCCGCTCTCGCAGCTCTGTAGCTAGTTCCTGAAGGATTCTAATTGCCAAAATCGTGCCGATAATCCCGATGGCAATCCCGCACCACATGGCATCGGCATTGAGTTGTTGCTGCTGTTGCAAATCGCGGATGCGCAAGTCTAATAGGCGATATTCTTCGGCTTCAAATTCGCTAATGACCTGCCTAAATCGATCCATTGCTTGTTTGCCATTAAGGAGGCGAGCGCGTGTCACCTCAGCGGTACCGCTCTCGCCTGCATTTACGCGACTGACGCTCTGTCTGAGTAAGTTCATCCGATAATTGGCAACCTGAGTGAGCAACCGCGCTCGCTGGAGTTGCACTGGATTTTCTTTGACAAGCTGTTCTAAGCCGAGCAGTGTAGGATTGAGGGTTTTGAGAGCCAGATTATATGATTCGAGTAAAGCTTTGTCACGACCAATGAAGTAGCCCCGTACCCCAGTTTCGGCATTGAGGATACTAATTAGGCTGCCCTTACTTTGATTCAAAACTTCATTGGTATGGTCTACATAATTCTGAGATTCGACCATTCTTTGGCGTAAAACAGTGTATGCCACCACCGTACCGATCAGGCATATTAAAGGAATGCATACAGCAATAGACCCCCGCCCTTCGATCGGTAGTTGTTTCCAATAGCTTTTAAATTTGTGCCAACAGCCTTTCATCTGAACGTTCAAAACACTACTCACCTTGGGTTTCGGCAAAAAGGGGGTGTCAATTTTGTTAATGGTTTCCGCCCCGATTGTCAATCTCTTCTTTAAATATCGCCGATCGAGAGCTGAGATACCCTCTCTCTTTTGACTTAATTTGGGAGCTTAACGGCAGTTAGTTAGCTTGTAGTTTTTAACCCTAAAGTCGATAATAACCGGAATTTTCTTTCTTGACTAGATCGATTTTAGTGCTTAGATCTCGATCGATGTGAGTAGTTCGATAAATATAAAATAAACATTACAATATCATTCATCAGCGCAAATCTAAGTAGTCCGAGCGGCGAGATAGACTAATACAGTAAAACGCGATTTTGGCATCTGTCGATCGATAGATACGGCCCAAATTTTTCAAGTTAGACTAATAATATCTTTCCATGCAATCTATTCCAAGGTGGTTTTTATGAGCGATATTCGTGTAGTCCTGATTGAAGATCATGATGTGGTAAGAATTGGGTTGCGGACGGTCTTGCAGATTCAAGAAGGAGTGCAGGTTGTTGGCGAAGCGACGAATGGTCAACAAGGATTGAATTTGTTGGAAACAACAGATGTTGATGTCGCGTTGGTCGATATCGGTTTGCCCGTGATGGATGGCATTGAATTAGTGCAGCAGTTTCGGAAATTCCAGCAAGAGCATCCAGAAGTTAAAACTAAAGCGATTATGTTGACGATGCTCAGTAATGAAGATACGGTGTTGGCGGCATTTGCGGCGGGAGCGGACTCGTATTGTATTAAAGATGTGGGGATCGAGTCCCTAATCGAGGCAATTCGGATGACTCATGCAGGCAATGCCTGGATCGATCCGGCGATCGCGAGTATTGTCTTGCGTCAGATGCGACAGAGTATCGCCAAACCCACAGCTCAAAAACAAACAGTCGAGATTCGATCGGTGGAACCCGAATACGAGCAGGTTCTAGCCTCAGATCCGGTCACCGATCGCGAACGCGAGGTATTAGAGTTGATGGTGGCAGGTTGTACGAATGTCGTCATCGCCGAGCGGTTATTTATTACCGTCGGGACAGTCAAAACCCACGTTCGGAATATCTTAGCCAAGATGTGCGCCGATGACCGTACCGAAGCAGCGGTTAGGGCATTGCGATCGGGAATTATTAATTAGGGAGTTGGGAGTTGGGAGTTGGGAGTTGGGAGTTGGGAGCTTCAAGTAGGGTGGGCAGTGCCCACCAGCTAGGTTTCAAGGTGTGGATTCGATCGGTTTGGGAACTATTGGCACGATCGAGGTGGTCAACGATCGATACTCGTGCTAGTGATGTTTTCTGGTGGGGACAGAACCCGGATCTGGGGGTGCCGACCCCCAGACCCCCCGTTGAGGGGCGGGACGCCGCCCCTCAAACTCCCCTGCGTATGTAGGTTGTCTGTGCT
>NZ_PVWO01000331.1 GCF_003003845.1 Chamaesiphon polymorphus CCALA 037
GCTCGTCGGCACGGTTCGATCGACTGGCGGTGGCAATCTCGATTAATACAGTGCTTTTAATCGCATTCACTTACTATCTCTCACCCAAACAAATACCATGAAACTCACAATTGTCGAACCAAATAAAGTCCGCTCTAATTCTGTTAATTCACTCGATCGTAACTCCAAAAATCATCGTTTTACGATGCAATGGCGATCGATTGATGGGAGACTGCAATGCCAATGGTTTGTAAATTGAGCTGTGCTGCTAAATATTTCATCAACCAAGGTAACGCCATAGATTCTCCAACTGACGATCGATCTTTGGCGTAGCCTCACTTTTTATCGTCGCGATCGATTCTCGTGCTACGAGGCTTTGCCAACACTAGCTTCTGCATTGACTAATATTTACGATTATGATGGTCTGTAATCTCAATGAAGCTGCCTAACAATGCCCATGCACCCCGATCCCTAAAAGATTGCCAAAAATTAATCCCTGGAGCAAAATTATGACACCTAAATTAACTCATGCCAACCCCAAAATCCTCGCATCTGGCGAAGGTGAATCGCACCAACTGGTAACTCACACAGTAGTGTGGAAAATCACAACTGAAGATACCAACAGTCGTTATGCGATGTTTGAAATGACCGATACCGTTGGTGGTGCGGCACCTGCCCACAACCATCCCTGGGAAGAGACGTTCTACATCCTAGAGGGCGAATTAGACATCCAAATCGGCGATCGGTATGCAACGATCGGTGCTGGCGCAGTTGCCCATTTCCCAGCCAATGTCGTTCACGCTTTTAAAATAGTTTCTCCCGTAGCGCGCGTGCTAATCGTCGTCTCACCTACTATTGCCGAAGCATTCTATCGAGAAGCTGGTGCGCGAATTACCAGTTTCCCACCCGATCCGATCGTCGTGCAAGAGATCTGCGAGAAATATAATTTGCAACCTCAATAGTAACTATTTACCTAAACAATGGGAGAAAAATTACGATTGAGAATTTTCCAAAAGATCGCATTAAAGTTATCGAAGTTTTAGCTCGATCGATCTGCTTAACAATGCTCATATACACCGATCGTCGTCCTAAAAGATCGCCAGCGGATTTTATAAAACCCATTTAAGATCTTTTTAGGAGGAATCGATCGATATTCGTGAGGATACTTTGTATGTCCGAGTCCAGCATTGAAGTAACACTGCGCGAGATAACTAAAGACAACTGGCGCGATATCGTCCGCTTAAAGGTAGCCCCGTACCAAGAGCAATTTGTAGCATCCAACGCCATGTCTATTGCAGAAGCACATTTTAATCCAGAGGTTGCTTGGTTCCGCGCAATCTACGCTGGTGATGTGCCAGTCGGTTTTTTGATGTTGGAAGACGACGTAGTTCGGCAAGACTACTTTCTTTGGCGTTTTATGATAGACGATCGATACCAAGGTCGTGGTTACGGGCGAAAGGCGTTAGAGTTGTTCTTCGCACACGTCAAGACGCGCCCTGGAGGGGATGCGATCGAAACAAGTTGCGTGCCAGCCAAAGGTAGTCCCGGTTCGTTCTACGAAAAGATGGGTTTTGTCTATACTGGACAAGAAGAGAACGGCGAACTTGTGATGCGATGTGAATTGCGATCTAGAAAAGGAGTACGATGATGATTGAGATCCGGTTGTTTGAAACACAGGATGCCGAACAAATAGCGCGACTGTTCCATGAAACAGTTCGTGAAATTAATGTCCGCGATTACTCAAGCAAGCAGGTTAGGGCGTGGGCACCTGAAGATATCTACTTTAGAAACTGGGTAGAGGTGTGTTCGAGCCGATTCACCTATGTTGCTGATGATGAGGGTGCGATCGCTGGTTTTGGAGAGCTAGAACCAAATGGTCATATCGACTGCTTTTACTGCCACAAAAACTATCAACGTTGCGGCGTAGGCAGACAAATCTATCAGGCAATTGAAGCCAAAGCAGTGGAGTTGTCAGTGAGCCGATTATTTACAGAGGCAAGCATTACTGCAAAGTCGTTTTTCCAGCGCATGGGTTTTTCAGTGGTTAAAGAGCAAGAGGTGACTCATCGGGGGGAAACATTCATCAACTACGCAATGGAAAAGCTCCTGTAGAATATAGCATCACAACCCCAATCCACGCCGAGCCAGGTTGTCTGTTAATCGTTCGATGTTATGTGCTGCGGGCGATTGGGAACCTTAAACAGAATTACGATCGATTGATTCCTTTAGCACGGATGTAACATAAACGTTTCTAGATGAAGATCGCCCTCAAAGATCGCTAGTAGATTTTATAAGGTCGCGCCTAACGCGATTAAATTCTCTTGTTGGGCGGCAGTCAATCCTTGGATGCCCCGAATATTCATCCCCTCATAGGGTCGAGGAGCGCGGAGGATTTTGACGCATTCACCCGTAGCAATATCCCAAATCCGAATGGTGGCATCAGCACTAGAACTAGCTAGCAACTGTCGAGCGATGCCATGTTGAGGGATGAAAGCTACCGAGAATACTCCACTTTCGTGTCCCTCTAATACTTGCAGACATTCACCCGTGTGGAGATCCCAAAGTCTGACGGTGCGATCGAAACTGCCGCTGGCTAGCAATCGTCCATCTGGACTAAAAGCCACAGACATCACAATGTCCGTATGACCCCGCAAAACCTGGAAACATTCACCCGTAGCTATGCTCCAAAGTCCAATCGTGCGATCGCTACTACCACTAGCCAAAATATCGCCGCTGGGGCTAAACGAGATCGTGCAAATCCCTCTGCCCACCTGCCAAGTCCGCAGACATTCACCCGTGTGGATATTCCAAAAGTTAATCGTGCGATCGCCACTAGCACTAACCAGGATATCTGGCTGGAAGCCAAACGCTAATGACATCACCCAATGCGTGTGCCCTGTCAAAATCTGGAGGCACTCACCCGTTTGGGTACTCCAAAGTCTAATGGTGCGATCGGTACTGCCACTGGCAAGAATTCGACCGTCCGAACTGAAAGCCATCGAGCGGATTTCGTAGCTATGACCGGATAAATTTCTGAGGCACTGGCCATCCTGCACGCTCCAGAGTTTAATCTTCGGATCTCCATTGCTACCGCCACCAGCTAGGAATCGACCATCTGGACTCACTGCCACTGCTCTAATCGCGTCAGTGTGACCTCGAAAACTCCTATATTCACTATTTTGAATATTCCAAAGTCTGAGCATCTTATCGAAGTATCCACCAGCGATTAATATGGGTGGGTTCGCAATATTTGGGTCGATCGATTCTGGTAAATGAACTGTCGGGACAAAGACGATCGCAAAGAGCGCATTTGAGTACCCCTGTAAAACCTTGAGACATTGACCAGTCTCTAGACTCCAAAATCTAATCATGCGGTCTTGGCCGCCGCTGGCAAAGAGCTGACGATTCAGATCGACGGCGATCGACCATAGCCCGTTCTCATGACCGATGAGCGTCTGCTCGCACTCTTGAGTTTGAATATCCCAAATTTTGATGGTACGATCCTTGCCACTGCTGATGAGCCTTCGACCATCGCGATCGAAGGCTACCGATTTCACTTCATTTTTGTGCCCTACTAAAGTTCCCAAACACTCACCAGTATCGATCTCCCAGATTTTGACTGTAGTATCATCGCTGCCGCTGGCTAGAAACTTGCCATCTGGACTAAATACTACAGACCAAACCCAGCCTTGATGACCCGCCAGCATTTTCCAGTACTTTCCATGCCTACCGTTCTGGATTTGCCAGAGGTGAATAGTGCCCTGAGAACAGCCGCTGGCAATGGTGCGACCATCTACACAAAATGCAATACACTTGACATCTTGGGGGTCGATCCCATCTTCATACTGGAGGCTATTCAAACACTCCCCACTGTTGACATCCCAAATTTTGATGGAGCTATCATCGCTACCACTTGCCAAGATTTTGCCATCTGGACTAAATGATACTGAGTATACCGCCTGGGTATGGTCGGTAAGTGTCTTCAAGCACTCACTAGTGTCTAAATCCCAGATTCTGACGGTGCCATCGAAACTGCCGCTTGCCAGTATCTGGCGATCCTCCGCTGAAGACGCTAGGCGAACAGAGGCGTAAGTCAGTGAATGAACTAAACTGATGTGACCTTTCAAGATCGACTGAAGTTGATGAGTGTGCGTATCCCACAAGTAAATATCGCCGTTAAAACCACCACTAGCAAGATAGTTGCCATCTGGACTTAAAGCTAGTGAGTTAATGCTACCAAAGGTTTCAGTAAAAACTGACTTGGCTACATCAGTATCGGCAAAATTAATGTCGTGTAAATCGATTCCGAGCAGATAAGCTTGCCAAATACACAGACCAGAAAAATCGTACCCACTCAAGTCAATTTGCAAGTGACGATAGAGGTTAATCAGATTACCCCCCGCATAGCCACTAGTCCCCGCAAATTCCAATCGCAGTTTAACTAATAAGCGATCGAGTTGTTGCTTAATCTCTAGTTTCGATCGCAATTTACCCGTGAGTCTTTCGACCAGCGGGACTAAAATCATCCGCACTTGACTTTCCCGCACATAATCTTTAGTCTGAGCCTGAATCAGTGCATGACTATTGAAGATTGCCACTTCAAGAGTCGTAATTTCTTCGCAAATCTGCTCGATTAATACGGCAGTGACATACTCCATTACCACGGGTTGCAAGGTAAAGCCGCCAGAACTTTGTTCGATTAGACTTCGCCTAGCTAATGATTGTAATGCGCTCATTACTTGCGCTCTATACCCGCTCGGAATAAAGTCGGCTAATAGTTGCGAGATCGATACAGCTTCGCGTCCGATCGCCAACCAGTACAATACCTGTTGCTCGATCTCGGATAATCGCTCGAATTGCTGTGCTAGTAAAGCATCGATTCCATTACAGAGAATTACCCCCTGTTCTAAAAACGCGCTCACGCTACCATCGAATAGATCTCGAATCGTCGTCGCTGCAATTTTAATTGCTAACGGGTTGCCAGAATAAGATTGCTGTAACTGCTGCCAATCATTGGCATTATCTGTATGACAACCATTTGCAGTTCCGATCTCGGCTACTTCTGTTTCACTCAAGCCAAGTAAATCTAATGTGCAAACTGCCGTAGATTCCCCTTCTAAATGAAGTAAAGTTTTAGGCTTTTCCCGACTGGTTAATATTAGACAACTAGCATGATGTTCGGTAGCAATCCGACGCAGGAGTTCGCTATAGCCAGCATAACCGTCGCGATAACCACCATCGGCGAGAATCGACTCAAAATTATCAAAAACGAGCAGACAACGCGTAGTGCGTAAATATGCCATCAATTGGGAGATCTGAGCATCTACGGTATCCGCAGGTTCGGTTTGCTGTTGGCGGGAGACAAAGGCAATGAGCTGAACGAGAACTTTATCCAGTGGCGGGGCATTGCGGAGAGATTGCCAGAAGATCCGCTCGAATTTTCGATCGGCAGCTAACTTTTGAGTGAGGAGGGCTGCTAGTGAAGTTTTACCCATACCTCCCATCCCCACGATCGAAATCAGCCGACAAGGGGACTCCAGGGAATCAAGATCGGAATTGCCCGCCAGCCACATTTCCAACTGCTGGAGTTCGGTTTCGCGCCCAATGACGCTAGAAACATCGATCTGCTCTCCCCAGTAGCAATCTCTTTCTGGGGGTGAAGCAGGGGCAACTTCTGGCACCACTAATTTGGGAGAGCGATTCGGCTGTGCGGACACTTCGACAAGTGCTGTGCGATCGCGCTGACGGCGCATGACAGCTTGCAAATTACTTTTAGTGACTGGTTCGCCGAGTGCTTGACTCAACTGTTGCCACAGTGCATAGCCGACATCGCGGACATAGCCCATGTCATAACCGACTCGCTCGGCAATACGTGCATAAGTCCACCCCTCCCAGGTATAACGAAAGACTTGCTCTTGAAGATCGCGCAGGCTTTGTGCTGGGAGCAGTGTGTCGAGTAATGCTAAGGCTTCATCCGCTGTCATTTGCCAAGACCCTGCCTGAATATCTAGTCTTATTCTAATCTGAATAATTCGATGATTGTTTTGAGATACTACGCCAAAGATTGTGGAGTTGGGTATGCTATCTGTAGTGTCTCCC
Organism: Chamaesiphon polymorphus CCALA 037; assembly: GCF_003003845.1. Lineage (GTDB taxonomy): Bacteria > Cyanobacteriota > Cyanobacteriia > Cyanobacteriales > Chamaesiphonaceae > Chamaesiphon > Chamaesiphon polymorphus. The sequence goes on from NZ_PVWO01000331.1 coordinate 6,079, forward strand.
CACCGCTTAACCTGAAAGACTCTATGACTATCGATCGACTTTCTCACCTGCAAACTGAAATTGAAGGCTATTACCGCTGATTTTAAAAGTTTTGGGAGTTTCAGTTTGAAAATCAATAACGACTAAAACTGCTACTCCCTTCCCGCCAGAGCAAGAGAACTTAGTAGCGGCGATCTGGATGTGATTCTCCTCACGGAGAATCGATTCTCCTAACGGAGAGGCTACGCCAACGACTAAAATGATTGTATGGTTGCAATTTCAGCCAAGTGAATATCTTTGGAAACCGAGTATGACCATTGCTAGATCCGATCGCATTAGTACAGATCCAGCCGAAATCTTAGCCTACATGGAACAGCAAGCCGATCTGTTCGATCGAGCCAAACCCCAGATCGTTGAAGCATATCTGAACCAGTACGTTTGGTTTGAAAATGGACAGGTATTAGACTCCGATCCCAGCCATGAAGACCTAGTACTCAGAATTTATGGTGCAGGGGAACCACGCCCTTTATTTGTCCGTAAAGTGAGGGCAGTAGAACGATACCTGTCTAAATGTTAAATCTGAGTGAGAGAAAATTAATCAACGTTACCGTTAAAAAATACATTTACACGGT
>NZ_PVWO01000332.1 GCF_003003845.1 Chamaesiphon polymorphus CCALA 037
TGGGGAGTAGCTTTGAAATTTTCATCTTCCATTTGTGGTTGTTTAGCTGTGAAGATTCTTAGCCTCAAAAACTATACTTTCTGAGACGAATAAAATTGAATGAGAGTAGCCAAAATGAAAGAAGAAGGTACTGAATTCACCCGCAAAGAAAAACGGTTGAAAATTCTGGCTACTGATGAAATTGAAAGTATTTACGATCGACCTAAATTTAATAGTGAAGACCAGATTGAATACTTCGCACTATCACAATCAGATTTAGAGATACTTGAAGTATTTGGTTCGATTAAATCTCAAATATACTTCATTCTTCAGTTGGGATATTTCAGAGCCAAGCATCTATTCTTTGTATTTACACTTGATGAAGTTGAAAATGACTTTCAGTATATTAGCGAGCAATACTTTAACTCCAAGCAGCTTGGTGGAATCAAAGTAATCGACAAACAGACTCGACTCAAACAACAGCGGTTAATTCTTGAACTCCATCGCTATCGTCTTTGTGGAAAAGAAGAGCGTCAAGAACTCGAACGAAAAGCACAGCAATCGGCAAAGGTTTACAGCAAACCTGTTTACGTATTTCGTGAACTGATCAATTATCTCACAGACCAAAAGATTGTGATCCCAGGCTATAGCTTGATGCAAGACATCATTAGCCAAGCTTTGACTGCCGAGCATAATAGATTGACAAAGATTGTATGCGATCGATTGCAATCGTCTGAAATTGCAGCATTTGATAAACTATTAGAAGAATCACCAGGCTTATATGAAATCACTCAACTAAAACAAGAGCCGAGAAATTTTAGTTTCAAAGAAATCAAGGGTGAAATTCAACGGGGTGAACAATTATATTTTTTATACACGATCTCCAAAAACTTATTACCAGAAATGGAGATATCCAACGAGAGTATTAAATATTATGCTGCTTTAGTAGGTTATTACTCCGTTGCCAGATTGAAACAACTGAATAAGTGGACAGCCTATATTTACATTATCTGTTTTGCTCATCATCGATATCAGCAACACTCAGACAATTTAATTAACTGTTTAATCTCCAAGGTGAGACATTATAGTGATGAAGCTAAAAGCGTTGCTAAAGAACGTTTGTATGAATGCCATATTGAAATCAATGAGAATTTCCAAAAAGCCGGACAAGTTCTCAAGCTGTTAACAGATGAAAGTATTGAAGCTAACACACCTTTTAAGACAGTTTAATCTAATATCTTTGGGATTCTACCACGTCCAAAGTTAATTATTGTTGCCGAGCGAATGGTGAAGACAGTAAGTTTTGACGAAACTGCCTTCCAATGGGAGCATATTGATAAGTTATCTCACCAGTTTAAGTTGCATTTGCGACAGATAATATTAACCGTTGAGTTTACCACAACACTAACTCAGGATACATTGATTGAAGCGATCGATCGATCGATTTCTTGAGAGTCGCATTCAAGAAGGGTAAGCCACTCAAGGAATTCCAGACTGAATTATTTCCAGTCGAATGTGTCCCATCCTCTGTTTCAGGCTATCTCTATACAGGTACTAGCGAACAAGACCAGCAGTTAATTCCAAATCGATATGAGTTCTTAATCTATCGACTACTCCGTAATGGATTAGAATCGGGTGATATCTCTTGTCAAAATAGTATTCATTTTCGGAGTCTTGAAGATGACTTGATTGATGATGTGAGATGGCAAGACAAACACCAGTTAATGATTAGCAATAATTTAACTATTTTAACCCAGCCCATTATCGAACATTTAGCATCACTTGAGAAAAATCTTGAAGACCGGATCGAGGAAGTTAATCGTCACATTACTGACGGAGATAATGAACATTTTCAGGTTAAGAAGCGGCGCGAGAAAGTCCGCTGGAATCTCTTGTATCCTCAAGGTGTTGACCTAATTAATGCACCACTCTTTGAGGGTTTGAAACAAGTTGATATTGCTAGCATTCTCCACTTTGTAGATGAGCATTGCCATTTTATTAAAGCTTTCGAGCATATCTTAGGACGTTATCATCGACAAGCTATAGATGAAGATGTGATTATTGCTTGCTTGATTGCCTGGGGTAATAATATGGGTATGGGTCGGATGGGTCAAATTTCTGATATTAGCTATCAACTGCTGACCACTACTTCAGAGAATTTTATCCGGTTAGAAACGCTCAAAGATGCGAACGATCTAATTAGTAATGCTATTGCTGAGTTATCGATCTTCCATCATTATGATATCGACAATATGATTCACTCTAGTAGTGATGGACAGAAGTTTGAAGCTCGGATTAATACAATTAATTCACGTTACTCTTCTAAGTACTTTGGGCTAAATAAGGGTGTTGTTTCATACACACTTGTTGCTAATCATATTCCGGTTAATGCCAAAATTATTGGAGCTAACGAGCATGAGAGCCACTTTGTGTTTGATATTTTGTTCAATAATACAACTGACATTCAGCCTCAGATTCATTCGACTGATACCCACGGCACGAATGAGATTAATTTTGCGGTGCTACATTCGTTTGGTTATCAGTTACGTCGAGCTATCTCTCACGCTAATTTTGGTAAGTTACGCTTTAAATCTGAACTTGAACAACAATTATGGAGCGAATGTGGACGTTTGATTGCTAATTGTATTCTTTATTACAATGCCAGGATCTTGTCTAGTGTTCTCGACCATCGGGAGCAGCTTGGCGATGTTCAAGGAGTTGAGGTGTTGAGACAGATTTCTCCTGTTGCTTGGCAGCACATCAATTTGTATGGTCGCTATGAGTTTCGGAAGTTTTCTGACTCGATCGATCTCGATGCGATCGTTGAGCAGCTAACCCAGGCTCCGTCTCATTAATTTCCAGAATCCCCCTTTTCGAGGGTTTATACAAAAAACCCCGTGTGATGAAAGTCGATCCCAAATCGGCTTTACAAAACCTGTAAGATCGCATTCAAACCTTTACTGTTGGTTTAAGATATTCATGCGTTCTGCCAACCATAGCTCGAACATTTCTCGGATTATCCGCTCGCGTAAAATCTCATCTAACTGCGGGCGCACGATCTCTTCTACGCGGATGAGGTGAACGCCCAAATTAGTTTTGATGGGTTCGATAATTTGTGGGGGAGTTGCAGCAAATATGGCAGCGGCCAATTCGGGACGGAGTTGGTGACGGCTAACCGCACCCAGATAGCCGCCGCGACGCTTGAGTTCGGAATTGGTAAGATAGCGATCGGCAACACTGGCAAAAGTTAGATCTCCTTCTTCTATTGCATAAAAAATTTCCATAGCCGTATACCAATCGGGTAAGATAATTTCGTAAATAGCCGCACTCATATAAATAATTGAATTCTGGTAAAAATAGGATTCTACCCGATCGGCAAATAAACGATTTACTAATTTATCGACGATTAATTGGTAGCTAATCATCTCTTGAAAGTCTTCAACAGACATAAAGTTAGCTTCCAGCCATTGGCAAGTAGCAGTAATACTTTCGAGTTGATTGACCTTTCTAAATTTATCTGCTGCTGATTGGATCTCGGTTTCAGTGGGGAATATTTCTAACTCTTGGGCTGCTGTGGTGATGATATGGTGGCGATAAAAACCCCGAACTAGTTCGGGAAATTTGCCCGATCTTTTGGCTTCGGTATAAATAACTGACTGCCAGTTAATATCTTGAAGTGCTGCTGTTAACATATTCTATCTATATCTCGATCTTAAAAATAGAAGTATCGATCGCTCATCAACGCCCATCAGCTAGTTTGCGGAACGGATCGAGGACAAAATCGATGATTTTCCGACGGCGAATGACGATTTCTGCGGTAGCTGGCTGACCTGACTTGAAGGGAATACACTTACCTTCATGCTCGATACAAGATTGCCCTAATTGGACTTCTATCTCATAACTGGTGCTGCTACCCTGAAGGGTTTTAGTAACTTTAGAATTGGGTGAAATCCAACTCAGATGACCTTTAACGATGCCATAACTCTCAAAGGGAAATTCATCAAACTTGAGCTTGACATCTTTTTTCTCTCCCGATCGCAGCGATTCGCTCTCTTCGGTAGATATTTCACCTTTGAAGACCAATTTACTAGTTTTAGGCGCGATCTCCGCTATCAATTGTTTGGGTTGAACGACTGCGCCTTCGCGCGAGATGGGCAGCTCAAAAATCGTGCCATTGGCATCGGCTTTGATAATATATTTATCGAGTTGTTTTCTTAAATAGTTTAATTGCGAACTGCTTCTATTTATTTCAGATTCGAGCGCAATAATTTGACTTTGGAGTTCTTTGAATTGTCGATCGTTGTTGAGCACAGCAATAGTACCACCCTTATCTATAGTTTCCAAGCCGCGTTGCTGTTCGACGATTTGGAGTTTAGTCCGCTCGATATCGGCTTTTCCTTGCTGGAGAAGTTTGCGATAGTTCTCTTGCTGCTCGATTAATTGAAGGTTGGACTGCTGGAGACTGGCTTGAGATTGAGCTAAAATTTGCTTTTTTTCCTTGGTTAAACCATCAATCTCTAGCGATTTGACTAGAGTAATTGCACCTGCTCGATGCAATCCTCGATAGCGATAACTTTCATTGTTGGCATCTTTATATCTGTTTCGAGATAGTAGTGTATTAGTTTGTGTATCGATAATTTTTTGTTGAGCTTGGCGAATTTGAGCGATCTTTTCTGCTTGCTGTAAGCTATAACTAGCTTGTCGATCTGCTAATGCTTGCTGAGCTTGAGAAATTTGCGATTTTTTTTCAAGTTTTTGGGATTGATTCTGTTGTTGTTGGGTTGAAATCTGCACTCTCATTTGATTTTTCATCAACATTAATTGTCCCAACCGCTGGCGATCGCCCTCAATTTTAAGCTGAGATTGATAAATTTGTTCGCGGACGCTCTTGGCATCGAGTTCCATGATTTTTTGTCCGGCTTTGACCGCATCGCCCTTTTTAACATATACCTTGAGTACGGCTACGCTACCGTCAACATCCGCTTCGCGCTTGATATTGTCGCCCTTATATTCCAATCTCCCCCCAGCTCTACCAATTTCATCCATTTGATAAAGACACGACCACGGTAATACAATCGCGACGGATAATAATAGGAAATAAAATAGCCCCCGCGTCCAGGGTAAAGGCACAGTGTCGATTAGATCGATAGCGGAATTAGACCAGTCGGCCTTTTCGGTATTGTTGACAACTATAATGCCTCGATCGATCGGTACTATTCGCGCATCAGTTACTACTTGAATCTGTCCTGATGAATTAGTAGATGAGTTTGAATTGTCATCTTCGGGGGGATTGACTAGCATTGGTAGTTATTGTTGATATAATTACTAAAGATCGGGATGTTTACAAATAATTTATCAAAAATATATAATTATTAACTCTCGAACTTATGCTGGAATAGTTGCTAATTGCTGGTGATTGAGATAGTAGTAATGACCGCGTTGTGACATGAGTTCGTCATGGGTGCCCTGTTCGATTAATAGTCCTTTATCTAGAACTAAAATCCGATCGGCATTCTGAACAGTGGAAAGTCGATGGGCGATAATAATGGTCGATCGATCGTGGCGAATTTTTTCTAAATTGTTTTGTACGGTTCGCTCGGATTCGGTATCTAAACTGCTGGTAGCCTCATCAAAAATTAGTAACTTGGGATTGTCGAGCAGAGAACGCGCGATCGCGATTCTTTGGCGTTGTCCCCCTGATAACATTCCACCCCCTTCACCGATTTCCGTTTCGTAGCGCATCGGCATCTTCTCAATAAATTCTGCCGCACCTGCTAATTCGGCAGCACGTTCGACCTCAGAGATATCGGCACCAGGTCGAGCGAGGGAAATGTTACTTTTAATCGTGCCGCTAAATAAGAAGGTATCTTGGTCTACTACGCCTACCTGAGAGCGGAGCGATTTCAGCGAGATGGTTTTGAGATCGATCTCATCGACCGAGATTTTGCCGCTGGTAGGCACATACAGACCTAAAATTAGTTTAGCTAGAGTACTTTTTCCAGATCCGCTTCTCCCGACTACAGCGATCGTTTGATTCGGTGCAATTTCAAAGTTAATATTCTCTAAAATATTGCGCTCCGCATCGGGGCTATATTTAAAAGTGACATTTTCAAATTTCACGCGCCCCCGAAATGTACCGAGATCGCGATAGCTGAGTTCGCGATTTTCTTCAGGCTTAGCTTCAATGACATCGCACAATCTCTCGACGGCAATGGTCATCTCTTGCAACTGAGTCCACAGTCCAGCTAGACGGAGAAACGGGCCAGTGACATTTCCCGATATCATATTAAAAGCGAATAGTTGACCGATCGTAAATTCCCCAGAGATGACTAGGGATGCACCGATCCAAGTCGTAGCCACACTACCGATGGTACTAATCGCGGAGCTGAGGGCACCAAGCTGGAGGGAGATCATTTGACCGCGAAACGAAATTCTAATTTCTTTGTTGAGTCGTTCTTCCCATTGCCAGCGCACCGCTTTTTCGACCGACATGGATTTGACAGTACGCACTCCAGTGAGAGCTTCAATCAGATAGCTATTTTCATGATTGGTAGCAGTAAATACTTCCCGCGACATCTTTTGTAAGAAGGGGGTGGAGGCAAAATTGAGAATCAGGAACGGGGGAATGGTGACGAGGGTTGCTAATGCTAATTTCCAGTTATAAACAAACATCATCGTTGCATAGACAAATACCGATAACATGTCCAGCATGACAACGATCGGTTGTCCGG
>NZ_PVWO01000333.1 GCF_003003845.1 Chamaesiphon polymorphus CCALA 037
ATATACTTGTTTATATACCGTAGCCTCATAAAGCGGGGCTTTAGCTCCCTCCACTTTATAAGGGGAGGGCGGGTTGGAAAATCCCATCCTCGGAGGGGTGGCGCGTAGCGACGGGGTGGGTAGATCTCCGCAGCTACTCCTTCAACACCAAATTCGTCAACATCGTATTCATTTTATTCACCGACTCCATATACTCATGCTCCGGTACCGACTCAGCCACAATCCCCGCGCCAGCATTGAAATGAATCGTGTCACCATACTGGTAAGCCGATCGAATGGCGATCGCCAGATCCGCCGTACCGCGACTATCGATCCAACCAATCCCACCTGCATATAGCCCCCGTGGTTCTGTTTCCAAGCGATCGATCCACTCCAATGCGGCTTGTTTATTAATTCCCGAAACCGTAATTCCAGGGAATAACACCTTTAACGCATCCCAAAGTGTCTTATCGGGTTGCAGTTCGCCACCGACGCGAGATGAGAGATGCTGAACGCAGCGATATTGCTTGACTTCCATAAAATCCAACACCCGCACGGTTTCCGGTACGCAGAGCGCAGCTATTTCATCTTGAGCCAGCCAGATCGAGAGAGCGTGTTCCTTCACCTCTTTGGCATCGGTGAATAATTCGCGACTTAACTGCTCGTCTCGTTCCAGATTTTCAGAACGGGGGCGAGTTCCCGCGAGTGGATTGGTAATCGCAAATCGATCGGTATCGACAGTCATCAAAATCTCAGGACTGAAACCCACCGCACTGACATCATCGAACTGGAAACAATACGATCGCGCTGAGTTATTACTCTCAGTTCCCAGCCGATAAGTACCCAACAGATCCATCTGACCTTTAACTTTGACCGATCGAGAGATAATGGCTTTGTGCAAATGTCCGGCTTGAATTGCCTGTACCATTTCGCTCACTTTAGTTTGATAATGTTCGCGATCGGCAAAATCCAGCGTCGGCAGGGTGGCGGTATAATTCCGCAACGGAGCATCGATCGCCAAAGCTTCGATAATTTTAGTCAGAGATTTGACGCTTTTAATCCGAATCCCTTTTTCGGTAATCTGGAGTTCGGTTTCTGGAATCGAAAAATACAGCAAAGGTTGCTCGATCGCTTTGCTATAACTCGAATAAAACCGCGCCATATCGAAGCCCACGTATCCATACGCCGTCCAATTTTCGATCGGTAATGATGCCAACATTTGCTGCACTTGCTGAAGCGGATCGCCGACAATCGATCGCGACTCGATTTCGCCTAAATAATCTAAAGTCACAGTGTCAGTACTTACCGCAATACTGGCTAAGGTATTTCCCGCAATCCGCGTCTGGCGATCGCCCTCATACAGCATATAACTGGAAAATAGCCCGATATCTAACAGATTTTGCAATAAAGATTGCGGATCTTTAGTTTCTGGAACGAATAATTCATGGTAAACGAGTGGCTGAGTGTCGGTGGAAAACATAGGTAGTTATTTAGTGGATAGTGAATAGTGAATAGTAGGGTGTGTTATCGCGAAGCGTAACGCACCAAACCATTTGAATTGATTTAGTCCGCGTAGGCGGACTTTGCATCACAAGCGGCGGTTTCAACCGCGCGACTAGAAACCATTGCGGTTCCTAACTAAATTTTCAACAATGCTTGACGATGTACCTTGCCTGTCGGCGTGCGCGGTAGCGCATCCAAAAACTGGATGCTTTTGGGCACCTTAAATGGGGGCAACTGAGCCTTAACCGCTTGACGAATACTGCGTTCTAGCTCGATCGAGGGTGCAAAGTCAGATTTGAGACTCACATAGGCGATGACCTGCGTTAAATCTCCATCTGGCTCGGTATTAGGCACGACAGCCGCATCGAGGATACTTTGATGCTGGAGCAACACATCCTCGACTTCAAACGGCGAAACCCACATCCCATTGACCTTAAAAAAGTCATCATTACGCCCCATGAACCGAAAATAACCATCGGCATCGCGGATATATTTATCTCCCGTCCGCATCGTCGTCCCATATAGAGCCGATCGCGTGGCAGACAAACGGTTCCAGTACCCCAGCATCAGACTTTCGCCCGCTACTTCTAATGCACCAATTTCACCATCTAGGGCGGTGCATCCGCGATCGTCAACAACGCGCACATCATATCCAGGCACCGGACGACCGGAAGTACCCGGACGACATGCCCCTGGTCGATTGGAGAGAAATATATGCAATAACTCCGTAGTCCCAATCCCCTCGCAAATCTCTAGCCCATACAATTCTCGCCATTTGCTCCAGATGGTAGGGGGCAATTGTTCGGCGGCGGAGAGGCATAACCGTAACGAACTGACATCGAGCGGGGCAATCTCAGCTAATGACAGGATGCCAGCATAAATACCTGGAATGCCAAATAATACCGTCGGTCGGTAAGTTTGAATATCGGTAATGATATCAAAGGCATTCGCCGCATCGGAGAGAATCGCCGCCGCACCGACAGACATCGGCATGTACAATGTATTCCCCAAGCCATAGGCAAAGGGCATTTTGGCAACAGAATAGATGATGTCATTTGCCTGTAAGCCGACTAACTCCTTGCCATAATTTTCGGCACAAACCACCATGCTCTGATGCAGATGAATCGCGCCTTTCGGTCGTCCGGTACTGCCAGAGGTATACAGCCAGAATGCGGGTTCCTCACGATCGGTTTGCACCCAATCGTTGGCGTAGCCTCTCCCCTGGAGAATCGATTCATCCTGTTGGCTCAGTAAGGACATTAACGATCGATCTCCGTCGATTTGCACGACATGTTGCAGGAATAGCGACTCGATTTTACCCAAACGTTCCAACCACGATCGATCTGTGACCAACACTTGGGCGCGACAGTCTTGGAGAATATACCGCACGTCTTCTAACGTACAAGCCGTGTTAATCGGGACTGGCACCATCCCCAACCAAATCGCCCCCCAAAAGGCAAATACGAACTCTGGCGTGTCGGGTAATAAAATCGCAATCCGGCGTTCGCGCTCCCCGCCCAATTCGGCTAAGAATTTAGCCATCCGCCGCACCCAACTATGCACCTGTGCATAGGTATAAGTATCGTCGCGGTAGTAAATAGCAACGCGATCGCGCCGCTCTGGGACTAAATTAGCTTCGAGAAAATGAGCCGCCACGTTAAAGATATCGGGCAAGCTGGTAGATATACTTTTCATCATAAAATTTCTGGCGATCGAGAACTAAACTGGCAATTTAGAATTACGCAGATCGAGCTGGCGAGGGTGCTACTACCATCTGACAAATTTCTGCCAATGTGAGATCTTTGCGCGTTCCTAGCTTGAGATCGAGATCGAATTGGCGTTTCAATTCAAGGGAAAGTTTGACTGTCTCGACTGAATCCAGCCCTAAATGTGCGTGGATGAGCGTGTCCTCCCGAATCGTGTCTTCAGGAATGCCCAAACCAACCAAAATTGTTTCGATCGCATCCATTACCGTTAAGTTGTTCGTTCGGTTTCCTGTCATGGCGCATGATGAGTTTAAATTTGGGACGGTAAATTATGGCGGTGGAGTAGTATTGACTCTTACTCTCACTAAGCAGATCGAGACAATCCGACGCTCGAACTGCCAAAATGCTGGCATCGAACGGCAGATGAGATCTCGAACATGGGGGAGTAGCGGAAAATCGCGGCTTGGAGCGGTAACGCCAATAGTTTTCGCAATCGAACTAGAGAAAGCGATCTAAGCTATTGAGAATTATTTTTGATAGCTATGAAGAGTCTATTACATTTCCTTGATTTTTGGCAAGTATGTTCGCTGGCTTAATTCCGCAGCCATAATGGCCAGACAACCGCTGCAAGTGGCTGCAATTGTTTTCAGCTATTGTTTTCAGCCCAATCGTTTACCTCGATCGCCATTTGAAATTAGGCTCCTGCTGCCACATGGCTAGGCGATCGTCGCCAGGATCCAACCCCAGTTTTCGCAGATAGGGGAGCTATTATTTGCATATAATTCTCATATCTTCGAGATCGATCGGTCTCTTGAAATGATTACTAGTTAAAAGTAATCTGGGATAAACTTAACTTTGGACTTTTCAGAAGGGGGAAGCGATCGATCGAATTAACCGATCGCGTTTGTGACTCGTTAATCAGACAGGTGGGAATTCCCCTTCCTCGCGAGAACGAAGCGACGAGCGATAGCAAGGCGCGTAGTGGAGCAGGGAGGGGATGAAAGCCGAGTGAGGCGAGGATTCCATCCGCCCTCGAACCAACAAGCGAAGCTCTTGGCAAATGGGCGGATGGATGACGAGACGAACAAATTCCTTGCTTGTCCATTGGTTTATTCTGTGTTATCATTAAAGCAATTGGTGATAAATGTAGATGTATCAGTCTATCAAAGCCCGAATCTATCCCTCCGATGCCCAATCCGAAAAGCTTTCCCAGTTTTTCGGATGCGCTCGTTGGTGGTGGAATCGCGCTCTGAATGAGACTACTACTACCTATGCCCAGACGGGGAAGGGACTGTCTAGAGAAGGACTCAACGCGCTGCTGCCAGCACTCAAAAAAGAGTTTATTTGGCTGGGTGAATGTCATTCTCAAGTTTTGCAATCTGTTACCCTCAACCTCAGTAAATCGTTTATCAACTTCTTTGAGAAAAGAGCTAAATTTCCTAACTTCAAATCGAAGCATGGGAAACAGTCGATTCAATATCCTCAAGGGACTAAGTTTGCGGATGCGCGCCCGTCGGGTTCCCCGACGCGAAAAGCGCACCAAGCAGTTGATAACCCGATCTATCTCCCTAAATTGGGATGGGTCAAAATCAGTTTGCATCGTCCGCTTGATGGAGAAGTCAAGACTGTTACTATTTCCAAGAATCCTAGTGGTCAATATTTCGCTGCTATCTTGACGGAGCAAGAAGGTGAATATCCTGTCCCTAGTAGTGAGGGAAACGACTATAAGTGTGAGCGTTCTGGCAAAATACTGGTCAAGGTGGATAGATTTTTTCCTTCATCGAAAACCTGTAGTAATTGTTATCACCGAGTTTCCTCTTTGCCTCTGGATGTGCGTCAGTGGACTTGTCAAGCTTGTGGAACCAACCACGACAGGGATGTAAACGCCGCCCAAAATCTGAAAGCCGAAGGACTCAGAATACTCTCGTTAGGAACTAGCGAGACTGCCGATGGAGGCAACGTAAGACCAAGCAGGGGTCGCAAGACATCTGTGAGGCTGTCGCCCTCGAAGTCGGAAGCTCCGTCCTCGCACATGAGCGCGTAAGCGCGATTGTGCAGGGCGGTGTAGTTCACTTTAGGTTTGAGACAATCGTTTGACTTCCATTCCACCTAGCAGTAAATCGGTTTCCTTCAGTAGAGCGGGGATGGTGGTGGCGTGGGGACTAGCAGCCAGACAGGTAGAAAAATCGAGTGCGTCGATGTTGGTTGCTTTGGCACCGGGAAACCAGTGTCCGCCATTTTCGAGGAGGTTATAGCGCATTTGGCCGTACTCTAGCATGTCATAGGCGATCGCCAGATTGCGCAGCCAGAGGATGGTGTGGATATTAATATTCCCAGGGGTGTCTGAGGGGGCGGGTAAGCCTTGTTTCCAGGTGCGTACCCATTCTGTCCCCAGTTTACTGGCTGCGGCTTGTTCTAGACGATCGATAATTGGTGGCAGCAATTCGGCGGCACGGTCTAAAAGTGGTAATGTTTTGAGATGTTCGTCAAAATCGCTAGGTTTGGCGGCACCGACGCTGAGGGTATGGACTTGGGGATGGCTCAGACAGAAAAGATTGTTAAAGACGATCGGACTTAGGGGTTGACAGAGTTCGACTAATTTTGCCGATGGCTGGTTTAACAAGCCACCTTTATTAGTCGGACTGATAATAAATACGCCTAAATCGTGACGAGTTGCTGCTTCGATCGCCGCCCAATTAGTTTGATTGATATAGTACCAATGCAGGTTGACATAATCAAATTTATCAGTCTCGATCGCCCGAACGATCGTATCGGTGGTGCCATGTGTCGAGAAGCCAATAAACCTAACTTTACCTTCCGATTGCAGTTGTTTGGCTACGTCCCAACAGCCGCCATCTCGCAAGCTATAATCGGCTAGTTCCTCATTATTAATGCCATGAATACCTAACAGATCGACATACTCTAAATTGAGACGGGATAAGGATAACTCGAAAGTTTTTCTGAATTCTTGCGGATCGGCAACTGGGGCAACTTTAGTCTGAAAAATAAAATCTTGACGGTTTAATTTAGGTAAGATTTGACCGAGTTGAACTTCTGAAGATCCATAAAATCTGGCCGTTTCAATATGATTGATGCCAACTTCTAGCGATCGATGGATCGTTGCTTCTAGGTTGCGTTGATTTTCATCGGGAACTTCTGTGAGCGGAATATCTTGCCATTTATGTTGGTATCGCATTCCGCCACAAGAAAAAACGGGCATCTGTAGCTCGGTTCGGCCAAAACGACGGTATTTCATTAGGGGAGAGGGGTGGATGGGTGGATGGGTGGATGAGTGGATGAGTGGATGGGGGGATGAGTGGATGGGGGGACGCTTGCGTCCAAATATTCACTATTCACTATTCACTATTCACTATCTTCTACCCTACAGCAGCGTCAATTGTCCATCGGCTTTTTTGGATTTGGATTTGGGGGTGGATTTGTTGCTATCGGTGGCTTCTAAGTCAGAGGATAGATCGATCGAGGATTCGGGGGTGGGGGGGTCTGTAGATGATT
>NZ_PVWO01000334.1 GCF_003003845.1 Chamaesiphon polymorphus CCALA 037
AATGAATACGATCGTCGTTGGAAAATATTGACGTTATATGATGTGCGATTGGGGTCGGTGGCAATCCACGGATCGGAAAAGTTCAAGTCATATAAATTATCGCCCCGGGAACCGATTTGCAGATCTGCACCTAATTTTTGGGCATTACCGCCGACGTTCAATTGGCTGTAGTTGCCACTCCCAAATAAACCACTAGTCGAACTGATCCCAGCCCCAAATAAGACTGAAGAAGTCTTCCGTTCGAGGACATTGAGTTGGAGGATTACCTTCGCGGGGTCGGTGCCAGGGGCGAAGGATATGCGCACGTCATCGAATATCCCCAGCCCAAAAATTCGCCGCAGATCTTTTTCTGCAGTAGCACGGTTGAAGATTTTACCAGGTTTTAATTCGGCTTCGCGCGTGACGATAAAAGGACGTGTATTGCCGCGAATCGGTTCTTTCTTGTCATCGACTAACGAACCTTCTTTATTGATAAAGCGCACCTGCACATCTTCAATCAAGCCTTCGGCAATGACTAACGTCAAAGTCCCGTCGGCATTGAGTTCTTGCACGTCTACCACTTGCGCGAGGTTGTAGCCCTGCTTTTGGTAAAACTCGTTTAATTGTTTGATCGCTGCTTGGAGTTCGACGGCATTTAATGGCTTGCCATATTGGTTTCCAAAGATGCTATCGATGTCCGCTTGTTTGATAACGCTAGTGCTATTAGCGGGTAGAGTCCTAATCTGCACCTGACGCAAACCACCATACGGCGTTACCAAAAAGCTCAACCTGACGCCTTTGCTCGTATCTTCGGGCACGATTTCGACAGCGGAGAAGGCACCCAGAGCTTTGATGGCATTGAGATTTTGCTCTAGTTGTTCGCGAGTGGTAGGTTGTCCGGGTTTAACTGTCAGAACTTGACGGACTTTCGATTCTAGCTCTGGAGCTAATGCCCCTGTCGGAGTTTTGATAATGATATCCGAAACTAATACTTGGGTTTGACCCTTGGCTGGTAGCGTAGTTGGGGTTTGACTTTGAGGCGTCGTAGTATTTTGTGTGGTCGTACCCGTTATGCCCTGTTTTTTAATTGGCTTGCGGCGGATATTAGTTTTGCGGGTTTTCGATCGAGATTGAGCTATCAGATCTTTAGCTGTCGGTAATTTGTCCGCAGCACCCAGCGATTTTTTTTCGACGAGCGTGCTAGCCAAACTATGTTGAGAAACTAGTCGATCGATCTGAGTAGATTCAGCCTGTGCGGGAAGCTGAGATATTTGACAGATCGTAGCAACTGTGGCAACTAAAAGTAAGTTAAATTTCAATTTCATGTTTTCGTATAGTTAATAGTAGTTAGCAGCTAGTGGTTGGAGTAGACATCCTCTGCTCGAAACCGCATCTCCACCGAACTCTATGTTCTGACTCCAAGAACTCTGGCTAAAACTTGTTGATAGGCGTCCTCAATATTGCCCAGATCGCGGCGGAACCGATCTTTATCTAGGACTCGTAAATTGGGATCGGGTTCCCCAGTCAGCCACAACCGACAACTGTCGGGACTGATTTCATCGGCGAGCAAGATGTTATCGTGCTTGTCTACGCCAAATTCAATTTTGAAGTCAACTAGTGTAATTCCGCACAGTTGGAAAAATTCTTGGAGGATATTATTGACTTGTAAAGCTTTGGAGTGCAAGCTCTCTAGCTGTTCTGGGGTGGCCAATTCCATTAACAACAATCGATCGCGAGTCAGCAGCGGATCGCCCAAAGCATCATTTTTGTAGTAAAACTCCACCAACGGCTGTGGCAAAATCGTCCCCAGCGCAATGCCCGTCTGCTGGCATAGGCTACCTGCGGCAATATTTCTGACCACTACTTCGATCGGTAAGATCCGTACTGATTTGACCCGCATTTCGTGTGCCGACGGACAATCGATAAAGTGCGTGGCAATGCCGCGAGCTTCTATTTCCCTGAATAAATGCGCTGCAATTTGACAATTGATTTCGCCTTTGCCAACGATCGTCCCCCGCTTTTGGGCGTTAAAAGCAGTCGCATCATCCTTGAAGTAAGCCAGTAATATTTCTGGATCGTCTGTAGCGTATAGAATTTTTGCCTTACCTTCGTAAATCTGCGGATGACAATTCATGCTGAAATAGTTAGAATTATAAGAGCATTACCAAGTTTCAATTGAAAATTTGGTAGTAGTTAGCAAGCATTAGTCAAGAGCTAACACTTAGATCTTAATCTCCAACGTTCCACTTGCGATCGTTTGGAACGAGAAAAAGTTAAAATAGGCACACTTTTAATTCAAGATCGTCTTTTAAAATGCCGCTGACGTAAATCCATCCCAATTCTTTGAATTACGACTATACACGTTTGAACCCTTTGACCTTACTTTGGAGTTAAAGAGGCTTCCAGCTTGACTCTTGTTGTAAAGAATCGGGTTGAGCTATTCAGGCTGTATCGATCGTCTTGCAACTAGCGTTTGCCCAGAGGCAATCGACAATAGCAACCGAGCGGGCAAGATCGGACACCAGTATAAATCTTTATCTACAAATTTATCGCAGCACCCAGGAAGCAATATAAATGTCTAAACAGAGTGATTTCTTTTTGTATCAGAATAACCGTTACAACGGCGAGTTTAAACCAGAAAATCTGGTTTTTAATAGTAACTTGCAAGAATTTACTCAAAAAGTTAGTTACATCTGTAGTCTAGAGACTTCGGGCAAGCTGACACCAGAAGAATCTTATTACCAAATTAAAAGTCTGTGGAAGGAACTCAAACGTAGTAAAAAAATGCTCGGCATTGGGGCAAAAGATGATGAAGAGCCGCAGGATTCAGGGGATGATGCGGAGTAAGTGAGTTTACAAGGAGAGAGGGAGAGAGGGAGAGAGCATTACCCATTACCCATTACCCATTACCCATTACCCATTACCCATTACCCATTACCCATTACCCATTACCCATTACCCATCCACCCATCCACTCATCCACCCATCCACTCATCCACCCCTCTACCCCTTACCGCCGACTCCTCCGACTACTTGTCGATAATAACGTTGGAGCTGTTGCGTTGCTGCCGACCAGCCCCAGCGTTCGGCTTCTGTGCGGGCATTGTCGCGAAGCTGGAGATTGGCTGATGGATCGGCGAAGAGTTTTTTGGTAGCATCGATCGCGCCTTGAGGATCTTGCGGATCGAACAGATAACCATTTTGGCCATCGGTGACGATATCGGGAATACCACCCGATCTCGCAGCAATTACCGGGCAGCCAGCAGCCATCGCTTCGAGCAATACCAAACCTAAAGTCTCCGTCCTCGATGGGAAAATAAACGCATCGGCAGCAGCATAAGCTGCGGCTAGTTTTTCACCACCTAAATAGCCGACAAAATGAGTCGGCGTATCGGCAAAGTAACTTTCTAACGCCGCTCGATGGGGGCCATCGCCGACGATCGCCAGTCGCGCGCCAGGAATGGCCGCTAGAACGGGTTTTATCTGCTCGATTTCTTTCTCGGCACCCAGTCTGCCCACATACAATAGCAAGCGGCTTGCTGGCTCACCTTGGCTTAAATAGTGACGCATTTCTGTGGTCGCTCGCGTGGGATGAAAAGTTTCGGTGTCTACACCCCGCTGCCACAAGTCTACTCGCTCGATGCCGCGATCGCTCAGTTCTTTGACCATCGCACTAGAAGTACACAGGTTCAACTGTGCTTGATTGTGCGCTCCTTTGAGTAGCTCCCACAATAAACCTTCAAAGATGCCCAGCCCATAATGGTCGAGGTATTTGGGCAAATGAGTATGATAAGAAGCCACTAATGGAATGTGGCTGGACTTGGCATAATAAATTCCAGCTAGTCCTAAGACGGCGGGATTGACGACATGAATTAAATCTGGCTTAAATTCGGCTAATTGTTGGCCGATTTCTGGGCGGGGCAAGGCGAGTTTGAGTTCGGGATAGAGTGGGAGCGGAAACGCCGACAGCCCATAAATTTTCGCCCCATGGTAGGACTGCAATCCCCCATCCGGACAGAAAATCAAGACCTCATCGCCATGCCGAGTAAGCTGTTCGATCGTGTGCTTGAGTCGAGTGACAATTCCATCGACTTTTGGTAAAAAAGTTTCGGTGAATAGAGCGATACGCATCGTTGAGCAGATATTTTGAATCTTGGCAGCAGTGTTGTAGGAACGATCTATCGGATCGCTACTAGGTACGTATGTTACATGGCTTTGGCGGCGATCGCGCTAAAATTTATAGTCAGTAGCAGCTATCGATTCTCATTCGTCAGAGGCTCCGCCAACGACGCGATCGAAATTATCTGCTTTTACCACTTGACTAGACATCAAATCTCAGATATATTAGTTAAGCGTCAAAACACGGACGGTTAGCTCAGTTGGTAGAGCTCCTGCCTTACAAGCAGGCTGTCACAGGTTCGAGTCCTGTACCGTCCATACTAAATTATCAGTTGAAGGAAAAGTTGGCCAAGAATAGTCGCCCAACTTTTTTCTAATAACTAAAGATATTATCGTTCATCTCTGGCGGGATGCTCGATCTCAAGTAAATCTGCGATCGCGGATTGAAGTAGATTTGGGATTGGCACTAATTTGGCGATCGATTGTTCATCCATTGCCACCATTGTAAAAGCGATCGAGATAATATTAAGGGCTTGAGTTCGATCGCCTTACGAGCGAGTAAATCTTGCACGATATTAAAAGCGGCATATTGTAGCCCTAGGAAACTATCGACAGGTGCATAAGCATTACCTAAAGTTATCGCCCCAGAAGCATAGACTTTGCCCACATGATTGGCCATTTCGGGCAATTCAAAATCTTCGGTAACCGTTAGTCTGCCCAACTGATTGATCGGTAAATTATATTGCTGAATCAGATCCTGAAGTAACGGACTGGCGGTAATTGGGGCATCTACAGCCGTCGCATCGATGATAAAGTCCGATTCTAAGTGGATGTCGCCTTTGACTCCCGATTCGCGCACGGTGGTAATCGTACCGCCACGATTGGGGTTGGGAACTACCTGTTGAACTTCTCCATAAAAGATCTGATACCAGCCTTTATGGATCCCACCCGTGATGATTTTGCGCCAGTCGGGACGATTCATCGTCGTGACGCCACCCCAATCGGCAAGTAGATGCTGGCGTTGCTCGGGGGTGGCATTTTCTAGGGTCGTTTTATACTGCCCACCCCAGGCGGATTTAGGCCAATTGAAGGGCTGAAACTCATAATTATGTTCGACCTTTCGCTCGGCTAAACCGTATTTATTCCCATCGGTTTTGGGAGAGCGGAGTAGCTGAATGACACGAATTTCGACTCGATCGTTATTGCGACGCAGAGAGTAGAGTTTCTGAAGAATGCGAGCGGCGACAATTCCCGTTCCGCGTAATAATACCGTCCCACCATACATCGCTAGCGATTCGTAAATATGTTCGTGGGGTTCGTAGGCATTGACTACTGTTTTAAAATCTTGAGTGCGATCGCGATAAGCCTGAAGATCTGGTAAAAATTGGAGCGCGGGATAACCAGTAGCAATATGCACGTAACGTGCGATCGTACAGGCATAATCAGTCGGTTGCTGGCAGGTATACGCGATCGCATAGCGTCCGTCGGTAGTCTTGCGAATGGCTTGAACGCTGGCAGTACGAATCATTTTCTTCCAACTAATCCGCGCGGCTTCACGATCGATTGCGGCGATGACATCGCCAGATTTGGGGGTATAAGTATTCGCCAGTGTCGGCTCGGTGAAGACTTGCCATAAATGACCCAAGCCCGATTTCAGTCTGCCTTTAGCGATGTCTGTAAACGCCTCTATGGTCGCGTAATTGGGAAAACCCCAAATATTATCAGGACAGGCATCGGCGGGGGATCTGAGCCGCTCGTAGGGCACGATCTGAGCATTTAAACAGAGCTGTTGATAGCGTCCGTAGGGTTGCTGCTCCATTCCTAAAGCGCGGATGCGATCGGTACTTACGCCACTAATTCGCAATAAGTCTACCCAAATAAAACTCCCCAAACCGCCACCGACAGTCGCATATTCGACTTCTTCGACGGGCAATCCGGTAGCGTGGATTGCTTGCGGTTCGATATGGGTTTGGCGGAAAATTGTGGGTAGGCAACTATTGAGCTGAACTACAGGCGGCGGCGTAATGCGCGGATCGGGCCGATTGGTGACAGAATTAAATCTAATCTGCGATTGACTTGCTGGCGTAGCGACAGGTTGAGAATTATCTGGTAAGGCAATTGCAATCTGATAATTGCCAATTTTGATGACATCTCCAGGCTCGATCGTACTTTGGGGCTGCTTTGTACCATTAACGATGACACCATTACTACTACCGCGATCGAAGATCGTCAACCGATCTCCTTCCATCTCGATCGAGGCATGATAGCGAGATACGTCCAAACTATTCAGTACGATCCGACAGACGCGTTGTCCGTCTAACAGCTCCGGTAGCCGCGCAAACTCTCGCCCCAAGGCAATGGGCACGGTTAACAGGGGTTCTTTGCGTTCTCCTGTTGCTGGATCTTCCCACATCAAACGGATTTGCACGATCGATCGATTGACTGAGTGTTTAACGATCGATCTTAGCAGGATGAGCGATTTTTTGCTCGATCGCGCCTCATTTTCAGATCCCCGACTTCTGCGACTCGACTTTAGCCATTAGAGGTTTTCTCTGGGGAAAACCTCTAATGGCTGTTTTGACTTGATGAGTAAAGAGTTAG
>NZ_PVWO01000335.1 GCF_003003845.1 Chamaesiphon polymorphus CCALA 037
GATGTATGATATTTGAAATTGATTTGCAGAATGCGGCTGGAAATCGCTGATACCTGTGCTTTCGGCTGACTATCCGCCGGAAGTTTAGTCGAAGTGATGATTCCTGCCAGATAGCCTGCAATCGAAGTCATCCCAATTACAGCAACACTGAGTAGCTTTTGGATAAGGTTACAAGAGGAAAATTGTTTCATAATGAACCTCAGAGCTAGTTTCTTCAAGCCAATAAAATATTGACAATGCCAACATAACCTAAAATATTGTCACTGTCAATATTTTGATACACAGACGGAGAGATCGCCACGCTTGTTGGTGTAGCCTACCAGAGGCGATCGATTCCCTGTCCCCAAAAAGAGGTAAATTTAGTCACTGTAACATCGCCCAAAACTTGAGTAGCAGATCCAATGTGTAGGAGTGTGATAGCGATTTTCCGTCCGATCGAGCCAACTTTTAAGTTACGATCGCAAGATAGAATGAACTGAGATCTACTTGCTGACAGGAGCAAATTTAAAATGGCAGCGATCGATCTAGTCGGATATCTAGCAGCAACGCTGACAACCGCAGCGTTTTTGCCTCAAGTTTTGCAGGTATGGCAGTCCAAGTCTACCAAAGATCTATCTTTGCCAACCTTACTATCATTTATTGCTGGCATTTCGTTCTGGCTGATTTATGGCTTATTAGTTAGAAGTGCGCCCATAATTATTGCAAATGCAGTTACCTTGGTACTGAATTTAGTGATTCTCCAGTTTAAACTTAAATATGGATAGTGGTTAGTAAGCTATTGCAAACTGTCAGTTCGATCTTATCTTTTTAACTCTAAATAGATACTATCTTTGAGATTTTTTGGCTATTTACCTCCAGTATCGAAATACTCTCGCCAATAGCTAATCCGACCGTTTTCCACCTCTAGGACGATCGCATCATCCGACTGATTGCGGTTGCCTGTAGCCTGTTCTGTATCCTCATAATGCCATTCTACCGCAGCTCGCTGGCCATCGATAATTATCTGGTGAATGGTAATACTGACATCGGTATATTCTCGGGCGAATTTGGCAATTTCCGAGCGAATTTTGTCCCGTCCCTGCCATATTTGACCGGGGACGATGAGTGTGCCATCTTCTGTAAATAACTGAGCGAGGGCATCGGCATCGCGAGCGACCCAGGCATTTTTAGCCAGCTCGATCGTTGCTTTAATATCTGGTGACGGCAAACTATTTTGACTTATATCTAGATCCATGGCAGACATTAAACTCATGAGGATAATTCCGATCGATAACCATCGGCATAGCTGCCAAATTATAGTCACATTCGCCATCTATTCTAACAAACAACAAATCGGTAAACACGATCGATCTGTAGTAAAAAAAGCCAGAGAATTATCCAAAATTATTGCCTAATAATTTTTGCGCAAAATCGATCCTCTTTTTGCATTTTAGTCAACTATATTTTGGATGAGGCTATAGGTAATAGACGCAGATATTTTATGTGCTATTACCCATGACTCATTACCAAATTTCTCTGACAAATTATCAGTTAGCAACTCGATTCTGCATAGCAGATGCTTCTCTTCTCTTCGAGAGGCTACGCCAACGAGAGGCTACGCCAACCAGAACGATTAGTGTTGGTTGCCTAATAATTGTAACTTGACAGCACTGATATAGTGTCGATCGATTTGAGCTTCTGGAGCTAGTTGTTTGGCTACGATCGCTGCTTTGATAATATCTTTAGCCTCGATCGTATTGTCAGCGGAGCTAGTCACAAACGAACCAAACCCAGCAATACCCTGCATCCGATATGCACCTTGATAAGCACGGGAAACTAATTCAAACGGAGTGAGTTTTGGACTTGCAAGATCGTTGAGCTTGGCTGCGGACATCGCCAGACGTTCGGTTCTGGTTGTTTCCGAGTCAGACGATGCCAACGGGGTAGTTTTGGGATTTGCTGTATCGTCGAGCGTAGTTGCGGTGGATGTTGCGGTTGACATTGCCAGCCGTTCGGTTCGGGTTCTGGCGGTTGCAGATGTAGTGGCAGCTAGAGATAGACACAGGATAGATAAACCGACAAGTGCAAAGCGTTTCATTAGAAGTAACCTCTTAGTTGTTTAACTTGAGTACTACTATGGGGCTACTTCCTGAGTTATTCTCGATGATTTGCTGAGAAATTGATAAGAAATAGCCGTTAAAAAATTAATCTCCTGACAGCACCTGTGCCGTAACGGTAGATATTTGGCTATCTCCTAGCGAAAATTAGGCTACCATGATGTAACGTACCTTGAAAATTAAATATGAGCACGATTAAAGTAGAAGTCTGCGAAATTTTAGAGCTGAAACCTCACACTAATGCCGATGCCTTAGAATTAGCCACCGTCCAAGGGTGGCAAATGTGCGTTAAAAAAGGCGTCCATCAACCTGGTGATTTGGTCGTTTATTTCGAGCAAGGCACCGTTCTCACTAAAGAAGTTGCCGAACGCTTGAATGTGGCAACATACCTATCCGAAAAAACTGATATTAATGGCGATCGAGTATTAGTAGTTCACCGAATCAAATTACGCGGCGAACCCTCGTTTGGCTTGGTAGTTCATCCCGAATCGGGTATGAAATTGGGTGACGATGTGGCGGAGTTTTATGGTGCGACTAAATACTTTCCGCCAGTTAAAGCACAAGCTGGCGATAGTGCGGTTGACGATCCCTATTTTCCGAAATATACCAATCTGGAAAACATGCGGAGTTACCCCAATTTATTATCAGTCGGCGAACCAGTCGTCGCAACTGAAAAAATTCACGGCACTAACGCGCGCGTAGGTTTTGTGTGGCACACAGATGAAGAACAGCCGACAATGATGGCAGGTTCTCGGGCTTTGCGCCGCAAAGAGCCGGAAGATCCGACACAAATGGTGGCAAATACTTATTGGTTTCCTCACACTTTAATTGGTGTCAAAAATCTCTTAGTAGATTTGCAAAGCCAAGGACACAAACAAGCGATCTTATATGGCGAAGTTTACGGACAAGGCATTCAAGCTTATACATATGGTGCCAAAAGACTGAATTTCCGTGCTTTCGATCTAATGTTGGATGGTAAATATGTCGATTATCCGGTATTTAAATCTCTATGCGATTGCCATCAAGTAGAGCAAGTACCATTAGTTTATGAAGGTGCTTTTTCACTAGAAGTTATTCGCGGATTTTCTGACGGTGATTCGCTAATTGGTGGTACTCACGGTAGGGAAGGAGTTGTCGTCAAACCGATGGTTGAAAGGGAAGATCCAAAGTCGGGAAGGGTGATTCTCAAGTATATTGGCGATCGATACTTATTTGGTAAAGTTGCCGAACAAGATACCACCGATGTTTAGATAAAGTAGTGACAAGAAGCGGACACGGACACATCCCCGACTTCTTTGAGAAGTCGGGGATGTAGCGTAGATCGAGATTTTAAATATTTAATCTGGTTGACAAAGCCAATTAGGATTCATTAAATTTTTTGCTAATAAATCGACAATTACTGTTTCAAGAGTAGCTCGATCGAGTCGTTCTACAAATAAATCTGGAGGCAGAACATATTTTGCTGGCTCTTGCCCTTCTCTAATATCGTAATTGTCATCATAACGAGCTAAAGGCAAGAAATTAAAAGTCCAAACATTCATCGCATAACGACGACCATCGGCAAGAGTAACAGCAATACTACAGAAATTATCGCAAGGATCGGTAACATCTAGATCGGTTTCATATTCTTCTGTTTCCAACCAAAGTTCAAAACTTGAAATCATATTTTACGAACAATTAAAGGATTTTCGATCGAGCATACATCATCCCAACTATGATGAGAACGATCGAAGGATGAACTATGATGAGATAGGGCGATTGTAGCCTATAGTTCGATCGTTATAATTACTGCAAATGCTTTTTAAAAACTTCTTCACATTCTTCATCGCCTGTCTCGTCTGTTGGCAAATCGCTACTCAACCCAGCAGCGCGCTAATTCAATCTAAATATTACAGCTATCGACAGCCCAGCTTCGACGGTACGGGTAAAGTGTACATGGGTAGAGAAATCGCCCAAGTGATGGGACATCAGGGTGCAGACTGGCTAGAGCGTCCAGATCGCGCCAAGGAGGAACAACCCCAGAAAATGGTTGCAGCACTAAAACTCAAATCTACAGACGTTGTAGCCGATATTGGGGCAGGTACGGGGTATATTTCGCAGCTCATCGCGCCACAGGTACCAGAGGGTAAAGTATTAGCTGTTGACGTACAACCAGAAATGGTCGAACTATTAAAGCAGCGAATTAATAAAGATAAGATCGCGAATATTCAACCGCAATTAGGCACTGAAAAAAGTCCAGAATTACCGCCAGCTAGTATTGACTTGGCAATTATGGTCGATGCTTATCATGAGTTTAGTTATCCTCAAGAAATGATGACAGGGATTGTCTCGGCACTCAAACCAGGCGGACGAGTTGTCTTAACAGAATATCGCGGTGAAGATCCGTTAGTATTTATCAAACCGCGTCATAAAACTACCCAAAAACAGATCGATCGTGAAATGAAAGCTGTGGGACTAAAGTTTTTAAAAAATGAGAGTATTTTACCTCAGCAGCATTTGTTGTTTTTTGGCAAGTCTTAGTCGATCTGATTCTCGAAATGGGTAAAATATCTCTATTGAGGCTTTAGCTATAAATAGTATCCATTTTAACCTGTTTATAGCTATGCAAAATATACGTATAGATTAAAATGCTACCAATTATAACTGATATAGTAAGTTTAGACATTTATCGAGATGGTGGATCTGTTGGTATTAGCTTCCTTGGCGAAGGAAAACATTGGCATGAGTTATTTTTCCCGATCGATCGTCAGTATCAACTAGACGAACAAAATCGTATAGTCGGCTTTATTGGATTGGGATATTTAGCTCCAATGCTTAAAACTTATACGCCAATTGGACGAAGGAGAAAGCATAACCATGAATTTAATACCGAAGAACAGTCACTTACCTGGGAAGAA
The DNA here is from genome assembly GCF_003003845.1 of Chamaesiphon polymorphus CCALA 037. GTDB lineage: Bacteria > Cyanobacteriota > Cyanobacteriia > Cyanobacteriales > Chamaesiphonaceae > Chamaesiphon > Chamaesiphon polymorphus. Next base: position 4,994 of record NZ_PVWO01000335.1, read on the forward strand.
GCAACAAAATTGTTAGAAACAATGAATGATTTAGTTGTTAATCTTCAAACAAATGGTAAATTAGAGCAATTGGACGTTGCAAGATATTATAAAATGCTGGATGCGAGTAAAAATCAAAGAGCTAAAAGTAGATAAGCACAAAAATGAATGGTATCGATCGACCATAGATTATAATTAGAGGATAACCAGCTATTGAGGTAGATCGAGATGGATCTCTCAGTCACTTTAGACCAAATTAATGCCATGAGTGTTGAAGAGCGACTTCACCTTATACAGGCAATCCAAGCTACCATTCCTGACGGGAAAACCGATGCCAACTTACAGGTAGCGCAAAATTCCCCGTCAGTAGCTTGGGAAAAAGCCATGCGGCAAATTGAAGCAAATCAACCACAATCGCTGGAGCGACTGCTGAAGTCTTGGGAAGATGAAGGTGATACCCAAGAACATCTAGAAACTTGGGAATTTCTCAAGCAAGCTTTGGATGAAGATAGAATTAGCAATCGTCCTCTATTTTCATGAGCCAGATTGTATTGTTGGATACGGGTATACTTGGCATGGTTACAAATCCCAAAGCTAATATACAGTGTGAAGAATGCAAACAATGGTTAAACTCACTTAGTTCCAGAAACTATCTCGTCGCCTTACCAGAAATTACCGATTATGAGTTGCGAAGAGAGTTAATCCGCGCCCATAAACTTAGGGGTATTCGGCAGCTCGACGAACTAAAGGAATTAATCATTTATCTACCAATTACCACTCAAGTCATGCTCAAAGCAGCGGAATTGTGGGCAAAAGCTAGAATTGAAGGTTATCCTACCGCTCATTCAGAAGCAATTGATGGTGATGTAATTCTTGCCGCTCAAGCAGTGTTAATTCAGTTAGAAGGTCATAGCGTTACGATTGCGACAACTAATGTCAACCATTTAAGCCATTTTGTCTCAGCAAAAACTTGGGAAGAAATTTAGGTTTAAATTTTAGAGCCATTCTCCAAGGAAATGCTACGTCAACGAGTATGACACAGTTTCCCCACGACCAATTTGCCAAAGATTTATTAGAGACTCTCTTGAGTCCCTTTGGGGAAGTTCAAACTGCAAAAACGATCGACGCACAAGTGCGGGAAATCGATTACCCGAAACACCGGATACGCTGTGGTTGAGGATTTTAGGGCGAGAAAATGTCCAAATCCGTGCTATTGCAGAAATCGTGCGATTACCCGCAGATAGTCCCTACCTTCAAAATGCCCTAGAACTATTTTCTAACTTAAAAATCGTTCTGGAAAATAAACAAAATAAAGCAACAGAAGAAACGGAGTTAATAATGAACTTATCGCCCTTATATCTAGAACAAATTGACATTGCAACCAAAAAAGGTCGTAATGAAGAAGGAAAATCTCTAAATAATTAGAATATTAACTCGCAAACTTGGCAAGCTGGATTCTAAATCGATCGAGACTATCAATAATCTTGCTTTAGAAGCGATCGAATCTTTAGGTGATGCGTTGTTAGACTTCAACTCGATCGACGATTTGACAGCGTGGTTAGACAAATCGCAGCGAGGTATACAATAGGTCATAAGTTTGGACGTTCGCGCCAACGTAATTAGAGTCGATGCCTAGATTACTCTAGGACACCTCTCCTTCAGAACCGAGCGTGCAACTTTCACTGCACTCGGCTC
>NZ_PVWO01000336.1 GCF_003003845.1 Chamaesiphon polymorphus CCALA 037
AAACTAATGTTGTGGAATACATGTACAACGATAAATACCATTAAGTAAAAGCTTTGCACATCTTCTCTATATGATAATGTCGTTCAAGCGGGATTCGTGCTATCGAATGGCGAGCTAGGCAATGGCTCGATCTCGGTCGAACCCTTTATCTATCGATTAGTTTGCACCAATGGTTTAACGCTCAAAGATGCCAAGCAGCGGAAGAACCATGCGGGTCGTGCCAATGAAAGCACAGATTTATATGCTTCGGATACCGTCCAAGCGATCGATAACGCTTTCAAGTTGAAGATTCGCGATCTAGTGCGGAATGCAATCAGCATCACCACTTTCCGCAATGCTGTTGCCGATCTGCAAGCCTCCAAGAATGACACGATCGCGGGTCATCCTGCCAAAGCCGTTGAAGTCACTGCCAAAGCGATCGGTCTGAGTGGTGATGAATCCAGTCTGGTTCTCAATCACCTAATTCGTTCTGCTGACTTGTCGCGGTTTGGCATGTTGAATGCGGTTACTCGGACTGCTGAAGATATCGAATCTTACGATCGGGCTACTGAAGTCGAGCGGTTGGGTTCGAGCGTTCTTTACCTACCTCAGTCCACCTGGCACGAAGTAGCAACAGCCAATAACTAGCAAAATGGCGAAAAGTCCCTGTAAGTAGAATTATAGAGACTTCTCAATGTCGGTCGAGATCTTTACTAATAAGATAACATCATGTCCGCTAGTTCGTAGCTTTCTTGTCACTTCTTGGTGCAACGCACGCTGAGGAGACCTCAGCGCGATTGCATCCGCAATCTCTCATCTTATTTAGCACCAGTCACTTATGAAGACTGGTGCTTTTTTGTATTATTACTCACATTACCAATCTCTAGAAAATAAGCACTATGTACGAATCGAACAATAAAAAAGTTGAGAAAATTGTCAGACTCATTCAATCTGATGGCTGTATTGTTGAAGGCAAGCAAATTAACTTGGACGATCTCCCTCTACGTTGTCAGGATCTGAATGATTCGGATAAAAAAGAGATTGCAAGAATAATTCAATCCATTGACGACGAATTGTTTCATCTCTATGGCGATCGTCAATATCTAGACAGTCAAATCCAGTGTTTAGAACCAGTCAGGGAAAAATTAGCTCGGTTAGTCTGAAAAGTACTGTAAAAATCGCCAAACACAATCTCCTATCATGAATTATCAACATTTAGACCATCGCTCGATAGCTACAATTCTTGCAGCTCTAAGATATTTTCAAGCAAATCGTGAAGATATCTTAGATTTAGATCTACCACATTTTGTCGATAGCGATCCACTATCGAGCGATGAGATCGACGATTTGTGTCAAGCCATTTGCTTGAGTGAAATTCAATTATAGCTCTAAAGCTATTCCCATATTACTCCTAACAGTCAGCTAAATTGCTGGCTGTTTTGTCAATATAAATCTGACAATAAATCTAGCTTTTATCCCTTTGCCCATCCCAATAAGTCTGAGCTATTGGGAGAATATCTTTTTCCCACAAACACTGCACATCGGCGAATCTAGCTTGTAGCTCTATCGGAATGAGCGTATTTTTCGAGTACTCTAATCCACCATGCAAGTAAATTGCCGGACAATTTTTATCCGGTAAATTGGGTAACTTATCAGCTAGATAGTCGAGCATTTCTAGTTTAAATAACTCTCCCACCCCACCCCCAAACACAATCTCATCGAGTGGAAGCTGAATTGCCAACCACTGCACGAATGAATTCCAATATTTTCTGGTGGCTAGATCGATCGCCTTGAGAAGCTGCTCTAGCTCCTGTTCCCGCGCGGTGGGATTATTTCGCAGTAACATTTTTATCAACGGGGTTTTATCGTTTTCCTGACTGAGGTAATTCGCCACCGCTGCGGCGATCGTTTTGTCTTTGTATCCAGATGTGGCGAGCTGAATATCGTTGACAATTGTGGCGAAGCCCAGATCGGTCGAGCGAAACCGCCGATAGACATTATTTTGAATGACAAAGCAACTCGAATTCCGATGCCCCATCATAATTACCCCTAACTGCCGCTCTCCTAAATCGCAATGCTCTTGGTAAAAAAGTGCCAATCCACCACCTTCAGGATGGCAATTAAAGTACTTGAGATTGACTTGTAACCTACCCATTGGTGTGTCGAAGTTTTTAAATGCCTCCCTGAGATTTGCTTCGAGATTGTCTCGATCTACCAGCTCGCCAGCAGGCAGCAAACAGGACAGAAACAGTCTAAATTTCTTACCGACATCGATCTGAGCTAGTCGAGCTGCTACGGTAACTGCGGCTAAAGTCCGCCCGATCGCATGGTTAGATTTTGGTTCGGTCAGGTTCAAAGTCGAACGGAATACCGCTTGGGCTAATTCCCCAGTGGCATAGTAACGATCGTTAGTCCCCACGAAGGCATATCGAGTCGGATCTAAATTGAAGTTTTTCTGATACTCCTTGACATCATCGATCGCAACTTCAATGATTTCTGGTTGCATCATCAAGTATTGAGGAGTATCGGTGAGTTCCTTACTATAAACCACTTTCATCGCACTACTGCCATAATCTATGACGGCGTAAAGATATTCCACGAACTTAATCCTCCTTACTTTTCTAATTTGGAAATCTTCTTGAGCGGGTTAATCGGCAAGTCATCATCAACTTTGTCAACTTCGTCAACTTCTCGATCGAGCCGAGCCTGATGACCTGCTTTGGTAGCAGTTATGGGATCGAAACTTACTTCCGAGCGGATATGTTCGCTCGCTTCTGTGGACATCCCAGCATCGAGTGCCATAATTTTTGCTCTCGATTGTAAGGTGTCGATCGATTTTTGGTAGGCTTTGAGAATTTCTAGCGGTGAAGCACCGCTGTACTTGAGTGCATAGGGTAAATAAAATGCTTCGACAGCTTGCATTATGTCTGATTTCATCTGCCTACAGCTTTTTAAATATTCAAAGATAATCTGCTCGAACTCTTTGCCATTGCGAACTCTCCATTTCCAATCTGACATGTTGTTAGCTTGAATTTACTAGTTTTTTTGTGGGTACGTAATGGGTATTGAGTAGGCATTTAATGGGTATGTAATGGGTATTTAATGGGTCTGTTGTCAGATCTCTAGCCTAAAATACTAAATTTCATGGGGTACTAAATGGGGCACTGCATGGGTCTAATTTCGCTCCGATTTCGATTTAACTCTACGCACAGTACGCATTTACTATAGTAACTGTAAATCGAGCGATAATAACAGAAATGATGGAAATTTATGCTCAAAATAGTTTCCAGATTGAGTTGAAAGTAGTGCGAGCAAAATCAATAACATTACAATACGACGATGCTAACAGGAAAAAATTGTCAAGCTAGTGCGGCAGTGCAGTATTTCACTGACGATTACGAGCGAGGGCAGACGCGATGGTTTGGGAAAGGTGCATCTGCGCTCGGATTGGAAGGTGAAATCGAGCGGGCAAAGTTTGAAAATGTCTGCTATGGTCGATCGCCAGATGGCAGCAAACATCTTGGTACTAAAGGCAACCCCGAAAAACGTAGGGCAGGAACAGATTTTACTTTTTCCGCCCCGAAATCTGTGAGCCTAACTGCATTAGTCGGCGGGGATACTCGGTTGGAAGTTGCCCATCAGCTTGCTGTTGAGAAAACACTCAAGCTAATTGAGGCGCGTTACGCCCAAACGCGGATTACTAAGAATGGGATAGTATCTGAAATTCAGACTGGAAACATGGTAGTTGCCCAGTTCGACCACATTGAGAGTCGCGAACTCGACCCGCATCTGCATACTCACGCTTTGGTGATGAATCTAACTCAAGCAGAGAGCGGCAAATGGTATGCCAATGATAACGATCGAATTTTTCAGAATAAGAAACACTTAGGAACGATTTATCAGTCGTATCTTGCTGCCGAAGTTGAAAAGTTGGGTTATGAAATCGAGCCTCGTTTACACGGGATGTTTGAAATTAAGGGTTACAAGCGAGAGAATTTAGTCGAATTTAGCAAACGCCGGATGCAGATTCTCGCCCAGTGTCCAGCCGATAGTGCTTGGCGGACGCGCGAGGATAGTTGGGATCGGACCCGCAAGCATAAAGAACGCACTGCCTCAACAAAGTTAAAAGCACGGTGGCAGCGAGAAGCCAGCGATTTAGGCATTCAAATCGTCAAAGCCGGAGTACCGATCGTTGCCCAGCCCATTTCCCTATCGATCTCGCAGCAGTATATCGACGATGCGATCGCTCACTGTTCCGAGCGGAGTGTGAACTTTAGAGTTGAAGATATCGAGAAATTCGCGATCGCCCAACGATTGCCGATTGATATTGCCGAAATTAAATCTCTCTGCGATGCTCGATCGGATTTAGTTAAACACGATCGGCACTACACCACTTTGAAGGCACAAATACAAGCTGAAGTTAGCAAGCCGATACAGGTTGAGCCGTTGCTAGATAATGTAAATGAAAGCGAGGCTGAATTAGATCGGCAAGAAAGTGTCAAGGTTCCTACTCATGGTGGCGGTGTAAAAGTTCCTACTCACATCGTCCACACTGGCACTCAAAGCCTTACCCTGTAAAGGTTCTGTGATTGGAAGATAAGTGGACGATTAAAATCGGTCTTATCGTCCACGACTAAATCCTTGCCCCGATTGGTTTGTGGCTCTCGATCGTCATGAGTGGACGATGTGGACGATACTTCGATCGCTTTGTCTAACACGATCGCTCTTGGCTCTTTATTGCTGGCTCTGTGTATGATTCATCGAATATGCGATTTCGGTCGAGACATTCCCCCTACCAACGGTTTCATACCTTAATCGAGCAATGCCAATCATCCGATTACTTCCAACTCATCAGCGGTGTAGCGATAACACTTACGATCGCTCTCCCATTCGACCGAGTAAAAATCTCCCTCGATCTTCTTAACTACTCCCAGATCGTCACCGCGCCGATGGTATGGATCGGCAGCCTTGACGCGATCGCCAACGTTAAATCGAGCAACATTTGCTTGGTGAAACTTTTTGCGTTCTAGTCTGTTAGAAGAGTTGAGATTTTTATCGTCGGTATCGGTGGTATCGTCGGTTTTCTTGTGAAACCCTTGCGGCACGGTACTTCTACCACTGACGATATTAGGGTTTAAAGCGGATGATGTATCGTCGGTATCGTCGGTGATGCCATCAGTATCGTCGGTAAGATCGGCGGTATCGTCGGTGATGCCATTGGTATCGTCGGTAAGATCGGCGGTATTCAAATCCTGGCTCTGACTACCTTTTGGTTTGCCTACCGACGATACCGACGATACCGACGATATTTTTAGCTCTTTCTCTAGGCAGATAAATCGCGTCCATTTATCCCCCTCTCTGGTGAAGACGATCTGGATGCCAACTGCTTTAAGATCGGGGGCGAGTCGATTGAGTTGACGGCTCAGAGAGTTGGAGGATTTGGGGAAGAAGCGCGATCGATAGGTGGCATCATCAGTGTGTGATTCTAGGGCTTGAAGTAGTTGACTTGCCGTACCTTTCCACACCAGGGGCGTAGCCTCTACCAGTTTGACGATCGCCTCAGCCAGTGGCGACGCTTCAATGACGACCGCTCGTGCGGTTTCACGGCTGGTGTCGAATACTTCTAAAAACTTGCCAGCTTTCAATCCTAGAGCCTGTTCGCTAGCGATCGCGAACTTGGCATAATCTGCCATGCGGGGTAGTCGTTCGGGCTTGATGGATGGTAATGCTGCCAGCGTTTGACTCAATGCCGTCAACAGTGCCCCCAGAATACGCGGACGCGCTGCTTCAATCTTGGCAGTTAATTCAGCCTGGGGTAGTCGCTGCTGCTCAGTAATTTCACCCAGTTGCACCATTAGGACTCGATCGGCTAAGTCATCGCGAGTCACTAAAGAATCGATCGCTGTGATAATCTGAGGACGGGCAAACTCAAAGGTAGTCTCTTCGTCAGTACTAAATAGAGTGCGGGTACTGTAGCCGAATCCAGTCGCGATCCGACACAAATCGTCCGATTGGTCGGCACTAATATGTCCTACATTATCGTAAACCATCAATAGCCGACGGGAAGCCGCAACCGCGAGCTTATGGGTATCTCCTTGCAGCTTAATGAGTGGAGCTTTGCCAGGATCGATTAAACTTTTGAGCGTTTCTGCGGCAACGGTTTTGCCGCTCCCTCGGTGTGCCGATAGTACTAATACCGGATAGGTTTTGTTCGGACAGAAGCAGAATAGTAGGAAGGTGATAATTAGAGTCCATCCGGCTTCATCTACATTGAGCAAATCCTGCAATTGTGCTAGAGTTCCTCCTGTGACGGGATAAGGGAGCGGACGGAGTGAATCTGGTCGCCAAAACCTCACGGGTGGAGCATCGATCGTCCGCCAGCCAGTAGCATCGATTTCGATCGCCTGCCAGTCAGGAGTACCCAAGTCGAGATAAATTTTCTCCTCATGTTGGGCGATGCGAAGATGTACTTCGCGAGTTGCCGAATCCTGTCCGAACAGAGCGATCGCTTCTAAGGTTGAGAGCGTATCTTGCATCGCCACAGAGCCAATTCCTTTCCCCTCAATCTTAAAATACTCCCCAGCTAGCCACATCCTAAAAGCTCTGGAGCGCACTGCATAAGTGTGGCGGTCGCCTGAAATGGTGATATCGGTATAAGCAATGCGTTCGGGGGTT
>NZ_PVWO01000337.1 GCF_003003845.1 Chamaesiphon polymorphus CCALA 037
ACTCCCGCCCCACGTTCGCGGAGCGTCCCCTTTGGGGAATCGGCCTACATTCGCCGGATCGGTTGAAGGTTGATTATCATCCATTACACTAGAGTTAGAGCCAAAGTGTCGCTCCTCGATAACTGTTAATTTCTGATTATGTTTGACCAATTAGCCGAAAGTTTAGAATCAGCCTGGGTAAAGTTGCGCGGTAAGGACAAGATCAAGTCCTCCAATATTCAAGATGCGCTCAAGGAAGTCCGCCGCGCCTTGCTTTCGGCTGATGTAAACGTCCAAGTGGTCACCAATTTCGTTAAAGAAGTCGAAACCAAAGCCCAAGGTGCGAACGTAGTTTCGGGAGTTCGCCCCGACCAGCAGTTTATTAAAATTGTCTACGACGAACTCGTCAAGACGATGGGGGAAACCAATAGTCCCCTGGCGAATGCCAGTACCAAGCCCACAGTGATTCTGATGGCGGGTTTGCAAGGTGCGGGTAAAACCACGGCAACAGCCAAACTTGCCTTACATTTACGCAAAGAAAATCGCACCGCGCTGATGGTTGCAACCGACGTTTATCGTCCAGCCGCGATCGATCAGCTCATCACGCTAGGCAAGCAAATTGACGTCCCAGTGTTCGATATGGGCACGGATGCCAATCCGGTCGAAATTGCCCGTCAAGGCATCGCCAAGGCGCGGGAACTGGGCGTAGATACGGTAATTGTCGATACTGCCGGACGCTTGCAGATCGACGATCGGATGATGACGGAATTAGCCGATGTCAAAGCCGCAATTCAACCGGATGAAATTTTACTAGTAGTAGACTCAGCCATCGGTCAAGAAGCCGCAAATGTCACGATGACATTCCACGATCGCATCGGCATTACAGGCGCGATTTTGACCAAATTAGATGGCGATACGCGCGGTGGTGCGGCTCTATCCGTCCGAGCGATTTCCGGTCAACCGATCAAATTTGTCGGTGTAGGTGAAAAAGTCGAAGCCCTCCAGCCATTCTATCCAGAGCGGATGGCATCGCGGATTCTGGGGATGGGCGACGTCTTGACATTGGTCGAAAAAGCCCAGGAAGATTTCGACATCGCCGATGCTGCGAAATTAACCGAGAAAATCATCGAAGCCAGATTTGATTTCAATGACTTCATCAAACAGATGCGGTTATTAAAAAATATGGGTTCCCTCGGCGGTTTGCTCAAGATGATTCCGGGGATGGGTAAGCTCTCTGACGGTCAATTGAAGCAAGGTGAAGACCAGCTCAAGAAAGCTGAAGCGATGATTCAGTCGATGACCAAGGAAGAACGCGGCAATCCCGATTTACTCGCGAGTACTCCCAGCCGTCGCCGTCGAATTGCCAAAGGTTGCGGCTATAGCGAAAGCGATGTGAGTAAGCTAATCTCGGAATTCACGCGGATGCGGAGTATGATGCAGCAGATGAGTATGGGGAATTTTCCAGGGATGGGTGGCGGTCAACCCGGCGCGCGTGGTGGTCAACCTGGCGCGCCTGCGGCGAAGGTTAAGAAGAAGAAAAAGGGATTTGGGACTCTCTAGGAACGAGGATTTAGTAATAACAAATATGCGCTTGTCGCAATCTTCTTGGGTAGAGGCAATTCATGAATTGTCCCTACCCAAGAAGATTGCGACAGCTTTTGGCTAGATCGATCCTATTGCTATTGCGATCGCCAGTTTATTCCATAGTTGCAGATCGATCCTAGAAATGGAGTCTTGTCGAATCGGTAGGATTCTTGTACTATAGTATTACCATTGAACAGCGATCGATCGTGACACCAGAAATTCATACCCGTACCGAGCAACTTCGAGAACAGCTTCAGTCGGCTGGATATGCCTATTATGTCCTCGACAATCCCGTGATGGAAGATGCGGTGTACGACAGGCTGTATCGGGAGCTGCAAGATTTAGAGAGTCAATATCCAGAGCTTGTGACGACAGATAGTCCTACGCAGCGAGTTGGCGAACGTCCGGCTGCGGGGTTTGTTTCGGTCAAACATAATATTTCGCTCTACAGTCTGGAAAATGCTTTTGACATGGCGGAGTTTGCCAAGTGGGAAGCGGGTTGGCAGCGGAATATGGGGAGTAAGGAGAGTGCGGAATATGTCTGCGAATTGAAGATCGATGGTTCGGCGATCGCGCTGACGTATGAAAATGGATTATTAGTACGGGGTGCGACGCGTGGCGATGGCGATACGGGCGAAGATATTACCCAGAATATCAAAACTATTCGATCGATTCCGCTCAAGTTAAAGTTAGAAAATCCTCCGCCAGTTGTCGAAGTGCGAGGTGAGGCTTATTTACCGATTGCGGTATTCGACAGGCTCAACCAGGAACGCCAAGCAGCAGGCGAACAATTACTCGCCAATCCGCGTAACGCCGCAGCAGGCACATTACGCCAACTAGACCCCAAAATGGTCGCCCAACGGCAATTAGATTTCTTTGCCTATACGCTCCAGATTCCGACGACTACGCCCCAAACCGAACTCCACAGCCATCTAGAATCCCTAGAACTGCTGGAACGGATGGGATTTAAGGTCAATCCCCATCGCCAATTATGCGCCGATGCTGACAAGGTGAGTGAATATTACGATCGCTGGAATACAGAACGCTTAAACTTGCCATATATGACCGATGGCGTAGTTGTCAAAATTAACTCGTTTGCGCTGCAACAAGAATTAGGCTTTACCAACAAGTTCCCGCGCTGGGCGGTAGCTCTCAAGTATCCCGCCGAAGAAGCACCGACCAGAGTCTTAGACATTAGTGTAAATGTCGGCAGAACGGGGGCAATTACGCCCTTGGCACACCTCGAACCAGTGCAATTGGGAGGAACCACAGTTCAGCGCGCGACACTCCATAATGGCGATCTGATCGAGCAATTAGACATTAGAATCGGCGATACAGTTATCGTCTGCAAAGCTGGCGAAATTATCCCCAAAGTCGTGCGCGTATTGACAGATTTGCGTCCGGCTGGGACTTCCGCTTTTAAAATGCCGACTAACTGTCCCGTGTGCGATTCGATCGTTACTAAGTCGGCGAGCGAAGCAGTATTGCGCTGCAATAATCCTAGCTGTGCGGCAATTCTTAAGGGTGCGTTGGTACATTGGGTGAGTCGAGATGCACTCGATATCAACGGGATGGGCGAAAAGTTAATCGAGCAATTAGTCGATAGTAAATTGGTAAATTCAGTCGCCGATTTATACGAACTGACGATAGAAAAATTAATGACTTTAGAGCGGATGGGTAAAAAGTCAGCAACTAAAATTGTCGAAGGGATCGCGAGTTCCAAATCTCGACCGTGGTCGCGAGTATTATATGGATTGGGGATTCGGCAGATTGGGAATAATGGTGCGAATATTATAGCCGAAAGATTCCCCTCGATCGATCTATTATGCCAAGCCTCGATCGTCGATTTGCAAGATATTCGAGACGTCGGATTGGAGACGGCACAATCTGTCTATAATTGGCTCCAGCAAACAGAAAATATCGCCTTAATCGATCGACTAAAAGCCGCAGGTTTACAATTCGATCGATCTTCAGAAGCTAGTAGTAGTTCTGCTGTTAGTTCGATCTTGGTCGATAAAACTTTCGTCATTACTGGTACTTTGCCGACGCTCAAACGCGATGAAGCTAAAGATTTAATTGAGAGCCATGGCGGGAAAGTTTCAGATTCAGTGAGTGCGAAAACTGACTATTTAGTTACAGGTGAAAAGGCTGGATCGAAGTTAGCCAAGGCAGAGAAACTTGGCGTTAAAATAATTGGCGAAGCCGAACTATTAGAGTTAACCGCAGAGGGAACAATCTAGAAGGAAAGCTTTAGAATAGATAGCCTAGTAGATCGACAATTCCATCCTGCCATTTTTTCTCGCCAAGTTTCTTGACCATCATACAATCTGCCATCGATTCCTCGCCAATGCCAATAATTTGATGCTCATCTACCTTCATCCAACGACAAATATTTGTAACTTTATGATAGCCATTTTCAACATACAAACGGGAATCATCGGCAAATAAGACCAGAAAGTCAATCTTGCCCATGTTGCCCAATTCTGCAATCTGCTGTAATAATTTCGTTGCTATTTTTTGAGATCGATAGGATAAGGCTACACACAGATCGATAACGCCAAAAATCCGCACTGGATGGCCATTATTAGTAATAACTCGATGCTCGATGCCCACTTGTGCAACTAAGTTGTTATCAGCCCATACTAGATAGCGAAACTGTGGAAGAAGCTTATAATAGCTGCGATCGAGTGGATAATCTGGAAATGATTCTACTAATAACTGATTTATAAGTTTATGGGTGTCATCTGAAATCTCATACTCTGGAATAATTTCGATTAGCATCAGGAGAAACTCAGATAATTTTAAGATCGACGGCGAAAACTGGATCGCAACATTAATATTAGAGATCGCCATCTAAATTGTTTGAAGCTTTGGCAATTACTATATTTAAATAGTGAGTCAAAGTCAGCGGATCGACTCCTAATTGAGATCGTTCTGTAGCGGCTAAAATTGCCGCTTGAGAGTGCCACCAAGCAGCAGTTGCCACAACTTCAGCAATATCGAGATCTTGCCGTCGATCTGTTGCAATTAAACCGCCAATTAGTCCTGTCAAAACATCACCACTGCCACCTCTAGCCAGAGCTGGGGTACTATCGGGAATGACGATCGATTTACCATCATGAGCGATAACAGTTCGCGCTCCTTTGACTAAAATAACTGCGCCACTAGCTTGCGCGGCTGCACTAGCAGCACCGAGTTTATTAGTGGTGGGAATCTTGGTAAATAGCCGTTTAAATTCACCAATATGTGGTGTTAAAATTGTCGGCTGAGTCCGGCTAGCTAAAGATACTTCCGTGCCGAGTTTGGCAATAATATTCAGAGCATCGGCATCTAGCACGATCGGGCAATTTGCCGCTAAAATTTGTTTGACTACTTTCGATGGTCGCTCGGTTAAACCACAACCGCAGGCGATCGCTTGATATTTACTCAGATCTAATTCTGGCAGTGATTTAATCGTCCCAGCTTCTGTTTCTGGACAGCTAATAATTAGAGCTTCTGGTAAATAGTTTAATAACACTGGCTTGAGCGATTCTGGGACGGCGATCGATAGCATTCCGACGCCAGTTGCTCTAGCTCCTAAGCTCGCCAAAATTGCCGCGCCACTATATTGTGCGGAACCAACGATTAATAATAAATGTCCTTGATGATATTTGTGGGTAATTGACGATCGTGGCAATGGTAAATTAGAGATCGCCCGATCGGTAGTCATCCGCGTTATCATCGGCTGCTTGCCTAAGATCTGCTGGATATCGGCGATTGGGATATCGAAATCGATTAATTCAGCTTTACCTAAATATTCGATCGCCTGTTCGCAAATAAAAGCTACTTTCCAGATTCCCAAACATAGCGTTACCGTCGCCTCAATCGCAATTCCCAAAACACAACCAGTATCGGCATGAATTCCCGAAGGTAAATCGATACTGACGATCGGTAGCTGCGATTTATTAATTAACTCGATCGCCTCAAATAAACTACCGCTAATTTCACGATTCAAACCGAAACCAAATAAGCCATCGATAATGACATCTCGATCGGTCAAATCTTTGACATTATCGACAATTTTGACACCCAAACTCGAAAGATAACAATAGTGTTGGTTAGTTAATTCGCTTAACTGCTCCGACGGCACATAGATGGCAATCTCATAGCCCTGAAAATATAACTCGCGAGCAACGACAAGCGCGTCGCCACCATTATGACCCATCCCTACCAAAATACCGACTCGTCGATGAGTGGTGCGCGGGTAAAGAATTTGAAATCGCCGCGCAATTAAGCCGCCGACTTTTTCCATCAGTGCCGCGACAGGCATTCCGGCTGCAAATATCTTGCTTTCGATTTGCTGCATCTGTTCGGTAGAAACCAGGAATCGATCTAATAATCGATCGCGATCGCGTATTATTTCTGGCATCATCGCCATCCAATTTGGTTTTTAAAAATTAGTGGTTTTGTTGACTAGCGTAACGCGATCGATGTGGTGGATGGGTGGATGCTGCATTTCCTTTACCCTAAAGCCTAAAGCCTAAAGCCTAAAGCCTAGAGCCTAATCCCTCTTCTAAGCCACTAAATCTAGGTGCTAGTTGCTTCACGATACATGCTTACAATTCGATCGACTACTTCGTCGATGCTGAGATTGTCAGTAACTATTTCGATGGCATCTGCTGCTTTTTTTAAGGGGGCAATTTCGCGGGTACTGTCGATGCGATCGCGTTCGGCGATCGAGTGCTCCAATTCTACCAAACTCACTTCGCCTTGACCGCGATCGAGTAGATCCTGTTGGCGACGTCTGGCGCGTTCGGGTACCGATGCAGTTAGAAAAATCTTGACTTTGGCATTTGGAAAGACATGAGTACACATATCTCGTCCTTCAGCGACGATACCGCCATTGGCTCCGATGGCTTGTTGCTGGGTGACTAATGCGGCTCTAACTACGCCTAGAGCGGCAATTGCCGAGACTTTACCCGTCACTGCTGGCGTCCGAATCACCTCTGTGACATCAGTGCTATTGACTACTACTCGATCGTCAGTTAAGACGATCTTGGCTTCATTTACCAATCGGGCAATATTTAGCTCGTCATCGAGGGCTAAAT
>NZ_PVWO01000338.1 GCF_003003845.1 Chamaesiphon polymorphus CCALA 037
TTACTCATCCACTCATCCACCCATCCACCCATCCACCCCTTTACTCCGCCTCAGCCGCCACAGTAGCTTCTACCTTCCCCTGCGCGCGTTTTTCACGTTTTTTGCGTTCGGCTTCGGCTAAGTCGGCCATGACTGCTTCCATTTGGACTAGTTTATCTAGATTGCTACGGTAGGTATCTAGATCTTTTTGGGCTTTGTCTTTGGGTAGGTGCAGTGCTTCGGCAATTTGGAGAATCGCGGCTTCGCGTTTTTTCTCGTCTTTGAGTAAGTCTGGTGCTGCTTGTTCGAGAATTGTAAATAGACCGATGCCAAATAAGCGACTGTACTTAAATTTGGGATTGCTGGCGATCGATTGGAGGGTATTTGCTAGTTGCGCTCCCATGCCGTCGGCAGTGGGATGAGCCATCCACTCGATAATATCGCCACCTTGCATACTGCGGGCAAATTCTTCAACTGCGGCGGCATCGGTGCGATATTGTTGGGCGTTACCACCCATGGATTGACATAGAGCGACAAAAATCGATTGTTTATCTCCTTCAGGACGATAACTGGTCATGAACCGATCGAAGCTGCTGACTACACCCAGCGCATAAATCGGATCGTAGGCAAAATCAACATTAGTAGAAAGCAAATGCATTTCTACCATTAATTCTTCTACCACCCGCCGATAAATCGAATTAATCGGGCGTGTATGTTGGGAGTAGAAATTACGCTTGGTATCGGAAACAGTACTCTGGTTATTCACCGTGCTCAAAGAAGGTTTAGTTAACAATACTTAATTATCATCGATCGTCTACACAATACGCAAAGATTGCGATCCCCAGATCGATTCTTTTATGGTAGCTTTGCTGGCTCAAATTGGCTATAAAGGTTACCCACTGCGAGTAGTCGGCAATTAATAGCAGATAATAAATCGATTTTAGCTAAATCTTTGTGCGTTTGTGCCGATATCGTGGCGAGATCTACAGGGCATTCTGGTAATAACAGGATTATTCGTAGAGATAGGAAATAAGATTAAGATGGCTGGAAATCATAATGTGACCGCATGGTTATTATTCGGGACGATCGCGATCTCCACTATATTTCCGCCACAAGCTAGTTTGGCATTCGCACTCGATCCCACCACAAGTCATGCTAGGGTGGAAGTTCAGCCTGCTGAGGCGATCGAGCATTACCAGCAAGGCTTAACGGCTGCGGCTGCGGGCAATTTCAATCTGGCGATAACTAATTTCGATCGGGCGATCGTCCTGGATGCTCGCTATTTCCAAGCTTATATCGAACGTGGCAATGTCAAGGATGCTGTAGGCGATTTGTCGGGGGCGATTGCCGACTATACTACGGCGATCTCGATCGATCCTAAATTTGCTACAGCTTACTACAATCGCGGGACTGTATCGGCAAAAAACGGTCGTCATCCTGAAGCTATTAAGGATTTTAAAAGGGCGATCGCACTCGATCCTCGCTACGCTCCAGCGTACATGAATTTGGGCAACGAACTAGACGACCTGGGCGATTCGGCTGGCGCGCTACAAAATTACGATCGGGCAATTTCGATCGATCCTAAATATGCTCTAGCTTATCTAAATAGAGGCATCGCTCACGAACGTGCTGGCAATCGGACTCAAGCCATTGCCGATCTTCAGTTTGCTGCGAATTTATTTAAAGCCGCAGGTAATCTCGATCGCTATAATCGCGCTCTTAGAATGATTGCTAATCTACGCGATCGGGTTTAATTGCGATCGCTTAGATGTACGGTAAAGTACACTCTAATTAGGCTGAGAACCGAACGCGTAGAGGTTGAGGCTTTTGTTATCTTAAGATTAAGTTGAAATCGATAACTGATGTAGCTCTAATCATCGCTCGTCAGTCGGCAAACCGAAATCGATTCAATGTCTAACTCATTTAATTATCGTACTTAAATCTGAGACGTAATCTTATGACATTAGTTCGTTGGCAACCTTTGAGAAATGTGACTAGTCTGCACCGAGAAATGGATCGGTTATTTGAAGGTTTAACCGATGCGCCTGTAGTAACTCTGCGCGATCGGCGCAATGTCGATGCGGCGGCTTTTATGCCAGCAGCAGAGCTAAAAACCGATGCAGATAATGTCTAT
Source organism: Chamaesiphon polymorphus CCALA 037 (assembly GCF_003003845.1). GTDB lineage: Bacteria > Cyanobacteriota > Cyanobacteriia > Cyanobacteriales > Chamaesiphonaceae > Chamaesiphon > Chamaesiphon polymorphus. The sequence goes on from NZ_PVWO01000338.1 coordinate 2,114, forward strand.
CTACAATTGCAAGTACCTGGCCTCAAACCTGAGGAAATCGACGTACAAGTTACGGCTTATTCTGTAGTTGTCAGCGGCGAACGCAAAGAAGAACAAACTACCGAAGAAGGCGGTACCAAGAGATCGGAGTTTCGTTATGGTAAGTTCCATCGGGCGATTAATTTACCTGTGAAAATCGATCGCGATTCAGTCCATGCCAAATACGAGAATGGCATCCTGAAATTAACTTTACCCAAGGCTGAAGACGATCGTAATAAAACTGTCAAGGTTGGTGTAGAAGCTTAATTTTTAACTTTTTTATCGCTAGATCTTTACAGTCACAACTCTGACTGCCTGACACAAGTAGTACAAAAGCAGATAGAGAGAAAAAAAGTCGAAAATCATGCGAAGCTAAAGTTACAAATGCTCTAGCCCACACTTATACGAACGGTTAGATCTCCTTATATAGTCTGCTTGATGCGAATCGCGCTGAGGTTTCTTCAGCGCGATTTTCATTCACAATCATTAGGATTCTCTATCAAAATATCCCTCTTTTGTCAATCTCTCAGAGGTTGGAATGAGGTTAGATAAATACCCACAGAATTTTGACTCATTGACGCTAAAGGCTCTCTATTCAATCTTCACAGTTATACGTCTAGATCGATCGAATGGATCTTTACATAACCTAATTAAATCTCTAGCAACGTGAAAGAGATCCATCCATGACGTTCGGACGTATTAAGAGATAGTCTCTAGCTTTAATCCCAGATGTCTCAATTTTTTACTAGATTCCTACAACTTACGCTCTGTGGGTTAACCAGCCTTGCGGTTGTAAATACATTGCCAGTCGCGGCTGAGTCGGCTCCCCAAGCAGAAAATATCGGTTATCAGAATAATGGCTATATCGGGATCGGGAGTGCGATTGGATTAGGCGGTAATACGACTGCGCTCGGTACGGATGGCGTAGCCATTCTGACGAAGGTAAGATTTTCAGATAACTTTTCCTTGCACGATGCGACGATCCTGTTTGGTGGGGGAGCCGCCACTTCAATGATTATCGTCAGTGCCGATTTTCCAATTCGTAACAATGCTGGGCAAACTATTATCTCGCCGTTTATTGGTGGCGGCGCGATGCTGCGCTACGATCGAGGTTTGTTGATTAGTCCCGCAATTTCTGGCGGCGTCGATATTCCCGTTTCCCAGAATTTTACAGGTACAGTTAGGCTCAATGCAGGTTTTCCAGACAATCGGAATGCAGATGTCGGTATCCTCGCTGGGGTTGGCTACAATTTCGGGAATTGAATCTCTAAATGGATCTGTAGGGGCGGGTTTATGCTAGCAAATATCGATTGTACTGTTCGAGATCGAACAAACCCGCCCTCTCCCACTAGAAGATCTCAAATGTTTTATATAATGCACACCAAGCAGCGGAGGTGCAAATTCCATAACTGAAATTGCAACTAATAAAGAACGTGTTGAGATCCATTTATCCAACCAGAACGTATATAGAAATATCAACTCCAAAATCTAAAATCTCTAACAATCTTTAGCTATGTTAAATACGCTCCAAAAACCAGAAACTTGGCAACAATCGATGCTCTCTAGCGTTATTGCCATTACCGAAGCAGCAGATGGTGACTTCAGCAAGATCGATCGACTCGTAGCCGCCAGCCGCGATCCTCACAGCACAGATCTCACCATCGAACACCTGGCTCGATCTCCCCATAGCCGCATCGCCTTGACGAATCGTCGCTCATTGGGATCGATCGATCTCAACGCTTTACACCAATTACCGAGCGATACTTTAGGCTACTATTATGCCGACTATATGCTCCGCCATCAGCTCCAACACCTGGTAACATCACCTGCAACTACTGAAGCCGAATTTATCGACAACCACATGCGCGAAACCCACGATATCTGGCATGTAGTGACGGGTAGTTCGATCGATATGCACGGCGAGATTCAGTTGCAAGCATTTTGTGTTGCCCAACTCCAATTATCGCGGTTTTGGATGGCACTAATGACCAAAAATCTGCTCAAAGCCTCAATATATAATATCGAAGCCGCCGATGGATATCTAACAGCACTAACGACTGGTTGGATGATGGGTAAAGCCGCACAACCCTTATTCGGTGTCGATTGGTTATCGATGTGGGAAATGCCACTCGATCGAGTCCGAGCATCTTTAGATATTAAATTAATTAATAATTGATAATTGATGATTAGGATGTTAGGGTTGGGATTTAAACCCCTGTTCTTTATTAACGCAGCATAAGCTTAGTTGCTGATGAGGCGTTGCTAATTTGCGGCTCGCGCTCCCCTCTCCCTGCTGTCAATTGTAAATATCGAGGCTGCGGATTATACACGATCGGTTAGAATTCTTGTAGGCGAGTTTTGGGTCAGTACTATGCGCCTAGTCGTGCAAGCTCAGTTGTACTGACGATTTCACACGGTGAACGTTGCACGAACGATCTTACACTACTCTCAATCGATCGCCACTATGCAACTTGCTCCCTTTGGTTCGTGGAAGTCTCCGATTACGGCGGATGCGATCGTCGCAGATACGATCGGACTTGGTTCGATCGTCATCGATGGCGCAGATATTTATTGGTTGGAAGCTCGTCCCCAAGAAGCTGGACGCAGTGTCATTGTTAGGCACACCCCAGACGGTAAAAATACGGACGTGACGCCGCCAGAATATAACGTGCGCAACCGCGTGCATGAGTATGGTGGTGCAGCTTATACCGTCGTCGATGGTTGCGTCTATTTTAGTAATATCAGCGATAACTGTCTGTACGTCCAGGATTTACGATCGGAGCAGCCACAGCAAGTTAGACAACTCACCCACGACAAAAAGAAACGCTATGCAGATCTGAGTGTCGATACCGTGCGTCACCGATTGATCTGCGTACAAGAAGAACATGATTCGGCAGACTTAGAACCATTAAATACGATCGTCAGTATCGATCTGAACAAACCAGATGATATCCAAGTCATGGCTGGTGGTTGTGACTTTTATGCTGCGCCGCGATTGAGTCCAGATGGGAGTAGGCTCGCTTGGTTAAGTTGGAATCATCCCAATTTGCCTTGGGATGGCACTAATTTACAAGTTGCCAATATCGTTAACGGTTATCTTGCCGCACCATCATTGATTGCTGGCGGTGCGAATCAAGCCATCTTTCAGCCTCAGTGGGCTGGAAACGATACATTATATTTTGTTAGCGATCGCACGGGTTGGGGCAATCTCTATTCTTGGCACGGTAGCACAGTTAAGCCCGTATGTGAATTAGATGCCGAATTTGGTCTCCCCCAATGGGTATTTGGGATGTCAACTTATGCACTAGTAGGCAATCGCATCGTTTGCACGTACAGTCAACGCGGCGTCTGGCATCTGGCGATCGTCAATACCCTCAGCGGACATCTGACGCGGCTGCATGTGCCGTATACAGATATTAGCAACGTGCGCGCGGTTGGTAATTCAGTAGTTTGCACTGCTGCTTCTACAACTCAGGCCAATGAAATTATCGCCATTAATCTACTGACAGAAACGCGAGAAATTCTCCAACGTTCCAATCGCTTAAAAATCGATCCTCGCTATCTCTCGATCCCTGAGTCGATCGAATTTCCCACTACCGATGGGAACACTGCGTATGCATTTTATTATCCACCGACCAATCCCAACTATCAACCATTACTCGGCGAGAAACCACCCTTACTCGTCAAAAGTCACGGCGGGCCTACCGCAGCCACTTCCAACCAACTCAGCCTCAAAACCCAATATTGGACGAGTCGCGGTTTTGCAGTAGTAGATGTCAACTATGGTGGGAGTACTGGCTATGGCAAAGCCTATCAACATCGTCTCGATGGCAAGTGGGGTATTGTCGATGTCGATGATTGCACCAATGCCGCACTCTATTTGGTGCAGCAAGGTTTAGCCGACGCCAACCGATTGGCAATTTCGGGAGGGAGTGGGGGCGGTTATACTACTCTATGCGCGCTGACCTTTGGCGATACCTTCAAAGCAGGTGCGAGTTATTATGGCATTAGCGATTTAGCTTTACTTGCCAAAGAAACACACAAATTTGAATCTCGCTATTTCGATCGATTAGTCGCTCCCTATCCAGCTCAAGCCGATCTTTATCAAGCGCGATCGCCCCTCTATTTTACCGATCGACTGTCCTGTCCGATCGCCTTCTTTCAAGGATTAGAAGACAAAGTCGTCCCGCCAAATCAAGCAGAAATAATGGTAGCCGCACTTAAAGCCAAACATATTCCCGTTGCTTATGTTACCTTTGCCACCGAACAACACGGCTTCCGTCAAGCCGAAAATATCAAACGCGCCCTCACTGGCGAGTTTTATTTCTACGCTCAAATCTTTGGCTTCGAGCTAGCCGAAGAAATCGAACCCATCCAGATCGATCGTTAGGATGGAGTTGGGAGTGCGGAGTTGGGAGTGCGGAGTTGGGAGGAATTAGTTTGTTGGCAAAGATTGAAAACTATACCTTGGCTCGACAACACTGTCACCTTGACTCGACAACACTGTCGATTTAATGT
>NZ_PVWO01000339.1 GCF_003003845.1 Chamaesiphon polymorphus CCALA 037
CTAGAACTATTCCTAGTAAAAATAAAGATGCCGTCCAAACTAATTGATTTTTAACTGGATCGGGGTCGTTATATAAATTAAAAATTAAGACTGGTAGCGAAGCCGTGGGACTCAGGAGATTTTCGGCCCAATATTGAGCGTATAGAGCGGTGAATAATAACGGAGCTGTCTCGCCACAGGCACGAGCGATCGCGAGTAATATCCCAGTTGTAATTGCTGGTAACGCAGTTGGTAAAATGATGCGAGTAATGGTTTGAAACTTATTGCCACCAAGTCCCGATGAAGCCAATCGAAAAGTAATCGGCACTAACTTGAGAACTTCCTCCGTGGTCAGTGCGATAATTGGTAGCATGATAATCGCTAAAGCAATGCCCCCAGCAACTGCACTATAACTAAAATTAAAATCAAATAGTTGGCGACCAAAAAAGAATGGAGCGTCTAATTGTTTGGTATTTAAAACGATAATATCATAGGTAAAAATCCCGACCACGATCGATGGCACACCAGTCAAAATTGTTGTCAAGAATCTAATCGTCCGATTGACCTTACTATCGGGTGCGTATTCAGATAGATAAATACCAGTTGCAATTCCGATTGGAATGCTCAACAGCGAGGCAATTCCCACCATGGTTAGAGTCCCGACAATGGCATTAGCAAACCCATCATCGATGACTTCTTTGGTGAACATGGTCGCTGTCAACCCTGGAAATCCTTTGACGATAATATTCCACAACACCGAGATTAGTGGCAGGATCCCGATCGAAGTTAGGCAAAAAGCTAACACAGTCATCCCCCGATTGAATAAACTTCGAGCTGGGGACAAGGGTGTAGTTAAATTAGTAGTTGTTGATGACTCGTTCATAATTAAGATTTCCCGCTACGTTCGACCAATCTTACTAGCCCGATCGCGCCAACATTAACAGCTAGAGTAATTGCAAATAAAATCAACACTAAATAAGTCAGCGCGGAGGAGTGCATACCATCAGCTTCAGCAAACTTAGTAGCTAAAATCGCTGGAATCGAGTTAGCTGGCTCAAATAATGAAGAACTGATATTTTCGGCATTACCGATGACCATCGTTACTGCCATTGTCTCGCCCAGAGCGCGGCCTAATGCCAACATTACGCCACCGAGAATTCCCGAAAAAGCTTTGGGCAAAACAACTCGAAAAATTGTTTCCCATCGCGTCGCACCTAGTGCCATCGAGCCAGTCCGTAAATAAGTAGGCACCACTAATAAAACTTCTCGACTAACAGCCGCCATCGTCGGCAAGATCATAATGCCTAATAGGATGCCAGCAGTCATCAAGCCAGAGCCTGTCGGTTCCTTGCCAAACCAGGGAATAAAACCCAACTTGGCATGGAGAAATTGTTGGAATGGCAAGAGCAGGGGGATGAAGGAGTAGAATCCCCACAAGCCAAAAATGACACTGGGAATAGCAGCAATTAATTCGATCGTGAAAGCAATAACCGTTCGCAACCTTTGTGGTAGTAAATCTTCGCTCGTAACGAGTGCTACTGCCAACCCGATCGGTACGGCGAGGATCAGCGAGATTAAACTACTGCCCATCGTGCCGTAAATCAATGGTAAGGCACCAAATTTACTATCAGTGACGTTCCATTCCTGACTGACAAAAAAACCTAACCCAAACTTTTGTACTGCTGGGAATGATTGTTTGAGGATCGTCCAGACCATCAGAAAGAGAATAGCCGCCGATATCCCGCTGGCTGCATACATGAGATAGCGGAATAATCGATCGGCTAGATCGTTTTTGGGGGGGCGATTGCGCCTACCTAAGATACTTTCGGTAGGCACAGGCGCAGATAAGTGTTGAGGAGAAGACATTGTTAAATTTAGATTATTTCACGCCGGATTCGACAGCTTCGATCGCGCGAGCAGCAACACCGCTCGGAATGGAAGTGTAACCGAGATCGTCATTTAATTGCTGTCCGCTGGTAAGCATCCATCTGACCATTGTCTTGATGGCTTGAGCCTTAGCTGGAGTTTTTTGACTTCTAGGAATCAACAACCATGTTAGGCCGACAATGGGGTAGCCCTGACTCGAATTGATATCAAATGCGCGGAAATTTGCTGGAAATTGGACATCAGCTAGTGCTTGGTTAGCAGCTTTGAGCGATGGGGCAACATATCTACCGCTACCATTTTGAACAGCAGCCGAGTTGAGTCCATTTTTGAGCGCGAAGCTGTACTCCATGAAGCCAATTGCGCCAGGAGTTTGCTTAACTAAAGCAGAGACACCAGGATTTCCTTTACCTTTCAAAAAGCCTGACGACCATTTGGGTTCTGTGCTACCACCAACTGCTGACTTAAATTCTGGGCTAATTGCGCTGACGTGATTGGTGAAAATGAAAGCAGTACCACTACCATCAGCTCTGACTACAGGCTTAATCGCAGTATTTGGGAGGTTAAGACCTTTGTTATCTTGAACGATTAGGGGGTCGTTCCAAGTCGTAATTTTGCCTAAGAAAATTCCGCTTAACGCTCTGTTAGACAGCTTGAGACCTTTGACAGGAAGATTGTACGATACAGACACAGGGCCACCCGCAGTAGGTATCAACAATACTCCACCTTTGACCTGTGACATTTGGCTATCGGTCATAGCTGCATCGCTTGCCCCAAAGTCCACTGTACCAGCGATAGTTTGTTTGATCCCACCACCACTACCAATCGCTTGATAGTTAACTCTTATATCTGGGTGAGCTTTGCGCATCTCACGGATGTATCTCTCATACAAGGGTTGAGGAAAAGTCGCTCCGGCACCAGTAAGAGTTACTTGTTGCGCCACTGCTGCAAACTGAGCACCGAAAACCGATACTGCTACTGCGGTAAGAGTGGTAAACCGACCGAAATTTTTGGATAACATGGGTATAGTCGTCAAATTTATTGGGAAAAGACCGATCTCAAAATTTTAAGTTTTGACAATACTCTGTGATGTCTATAGCTAAATTTTTTGATGCCAGCAGCATCTTAGCGCAACCTCACCTATCTATCGATTATGCTTAGGTTAAGGATTGTTTAAGGTTTCTATAAGAATACTTTATGTAGTAATTATGTCTATGTTAACAGTCAGGAAGAGGGGCAGTTATAGGATATATTTGACGCTCGGTTTTTGAGATAGCAAAAGGCTACCGATCGTCTGTAGACGATCGATCTCCAGATGATGCCAGTGTCAATTAACCGATACCGTCAATCACGGGGTGGAAATAGAAAGCAAAACCCAATACCAGATAAGCCGCTAATAACAGAGAACCTTCGAGCCAATTCGATCGACCGTCAGAACTAATCGAGTTAGCAATTAATACCGAAACACCTACAGCGACCAATTCAAATGGATTGAAATTGAGGTTCATCGGTTGACCCATAATATATCCAGCTAATACTAATACTGGCGCAACAAATAGGGCGATTTGCAAACTCGAACCTAGCGCAACAGATACAGATAAATCCATTTTATCTTTCATGGCAACTGTTACCGCCGTCGCATGTTCAGCAGCATTACCCACGATCGGTACTAAAATTACCCCAGTAAAGAATGCCGTTAAACCTAACTGTTCTGTCGCAACTTCTAACGTCGAAACCAGAAATTCTGACTCGACAGCAACTAATAACGTACAGCCTAACAGCACCGTAATCCACAACGGTAAATTAACTTCTCCATGTTCGGTATCGCCGTCCAAATTTGAGTCAGCGAGTTCTTCCAAGTCCATATCCGCGTCGATGTCATATAAATAGGTGTGCGTTTTCATTGAAAATAACAACGTCAAACCATACACGCCAATTAACACGATCGATACCGCGATCGAGAGTTTCTGAATTGCATCTGTACTGATACCCGTCGAGGTATAATCTACCGCTGTCGGTAATAACATTGCAATCACCGCTAGGTTCATGCTAGAAGCATTAACTCGTGCCACGATCGGTTGAAATGTCTGCTCTTTATATTTCAAGCCACCCAGCAACATTGAAAAGCCCATCACCAATAACAAGTTACCGATAATCGAGCCAGTAAGACTCGCTTTGACAACATCAATCAAGCCAGCATTGAGCGCGACGAGCGCGATAATTAATTCTGTAGCATTACCAAAAGTGGCATTTAACAGCCCGCCCAAGGCTGGCCCCATCACCACGGCGATTTCTTCGGTTGCAGTGCCCATCCATGCCGCCAAGGGGATAATTGCCAGCGCAGAAGTGATAAATACCACTGGATCGCTCCAATGCAAAAAGTGTCCCGCGATCGACACTGGGATAAATATCAGGAAAACGGACAAAATATTCTGGAGATTCAGCATGAATGTGGTCGGATCGATACACTGTCTCTCTAGAGTACCCGAATTCTGCAAGTCACCAACTTCTCCGCTCATACTAGCTCAACTCCAAGGCTGGCTCGATCGACATGGTATAATTGTTCTGATACCCAAATTCGGGTCTAAAAAATATGGCTGACAACAACTTTACTTTGCAAGAAGTTGTCGATCGCTTTGAACTATCAACTATCAACTATCAACTATCAACTAATTAAATGCTACCAGTTAAAACCTGTTGGGCAGTTAATTGAAATCGATCGAATTGTGGCGATGCAATAACTTCTTCACCCGTACAAACTTTCTCTTCGTACAATCCTTCCACCAATTCTAAAATTGTCACCTTATCTAAAATCGGATCGACAATCCAATATTCAGGAATTTGTCTGGCCGCATATTCCGATCTTTTGTAGCGATAATCTCGTTTGTCTTGGTTAGGGCTGACTACTTCAACAACTAAACTAGGCGGTGGCATATCTGCGAGAATTGTCGATCGATTAGTTTCTCTTAATTCCAGTGCTAAATCTTCAGAAAGAACTGTCAGATCTGGTATTCTTGCTGTCGCTCTGCCACCAGTGACAGCGATCGCTATCTGATTTACAAGTAGTCGTGCTGGTATTCCTATCTGTGAAAAGTAAATTAACAATGAGATAGAGAGTTGCTGATTTTGAAAGCTTTCTGGGGGCATAGGAATTAATTTTCCATTCACGAGTTCGTAGAGGGTATCGGTACCATCATCATAGTTGAGGTACTCCTCAAGACTCATAAATTTAGTTGCAACAGTCATAGCTTCTCACCTATATATATTTAGGATCGATCTAATGATACTAGATTCGATCGGTCAACGATGAATGCCTTGTTACTTAATGTCTAGATCGCAATTAAGATTTAGCTACATCATTCTATCTTCGTCACCATATCGCCAGTAAGACTAAATGCCCGCGCTTCAGTGATTTTGACAGGAACGACTTTGCCGCGCAATTCTTCAATATCGCCATTGAAAAATGTCAACCGATTACCGCCAGTCCTGCCCAAAACTTGGTCGGTATTTTTAGCATTGCGTTCTTCCACTAATACCGATTCTACCCGATCGAGATACCGTCCCGATCGCTCGATCGCCGTTTGAGAAACGAGATGATTGATTCGCTGCAACCTGTCGAGTTTGATCTCTTCACTCAATTGATTAGTCCACACCGCCGCAGGTGTATTCGGACGCGGCGAATAAGCCGCCGTATTTACCATATCAAAACCGACATCGGCAATTAATTCGAGTGTCCGCTCGAACTGTTCTTCAGTCTCGCCTGGAAATCCGACGATCGCATCGGCACTAATCGACGCATCGGGCATATACTTACGGATTGTATCGACAATTCGCCGATATTTTTCGTGAGTATAACCCCGCGACATTGCCTTGAGAATATCGTTATCGCCCGACTGAAATGGGACGTGAAAATGTTCGCACACCTTGGGCAATTCGGTACAAGCTTTTATCAACCGCTCGGTAAAATAACGCGGATGACTCGTCGCAAACCGAATCCGCTCGATCCCTTCAATATCGTGGATATAGTAGAGTAAATCTGTGAGCGTATGTGAATGACGACCTTCGACAGTAGAGCCAGGTAAATCGCGCCCATAGGCATCGATATTTTGACCGAGCAAGGTTACTTCTTTATATCCCTGGCGTGCTAATTCTTTGATTTCAGCTCGAATCGCCTCTGGCGTGCGCGACTGCTCGACACCCCGCACGTTGGGTACCACGCAATAAGTGCAGCGTTCGTTGCAACCATAAATGACATTTACCCACGCCGTAACGCTACTATCGCGACGCGGTTTGGTAATATCTTCGATAATATGGATCGGCTCGGTAGCGACGACCTGAGCACCGCTAAATACCTGCTGTAACAGGTCTTCGAGGCGATTGGCATGTTGTGGCCCCATAATCAGATCTAGTTCGGGGATGCGGCGCAAAAGGGCTTCTCCTTCCTGCTGGGCAACGCAGCCAGCCATAATCAAAACCAAATCGGGATTATCTTTTTTGCGACGGGTTTGTTTGCCCAAGTAGGAGTAAACTTTCTGTTCGGCCAGATCCCGGATGGTGCAAGTATTGTAGAGGACGAGATCTGCTGTAAACGGATCGTCCGACCATTGAAATCCCATGTCTTCTAAGATCCCACCCATGCGCTCGGAATCAGCCTTGTTCATCTGACAGCCAAAGGTGGTGATGTGATAACTGCGATCGATCGAAGTCATGGTAGAAGAGGGTGGATGGGTAGATGGGTGGATGGGTGGATGGGTGGATGGGTGGATG